>BPHE01000001.1:60730-237476 GCA_026003395.1 Vicingaceae bacterium | reverse complement strand
CTTGTGAAACCAATGCCAACAATGGCGACCTTGTTGTAGCCAATACGATTATATCAGGATGTAACACACCATTGAGCACAGCATCAGGTAGCACGTTCGACATAAACACCTGGTTTAATGACCCATCTAAATCAAATCAGGTAATATCCGACAATAGTACTTTAATGGTAGGCAATGCCTGGAATTTGTCTTCTCCCAATTTTGTTCCTCAAAGTGGATCCCCATTGTTGAGCGGAGCTTCATTTACACATCCCCAATTGGCAACTAATCCAAACATCGAAGTTGTTTCTTTTAGAGGTGCATTTGGATCGCAAGATTGGACAACATCTTGGGCAGAATACAATCCTCAACAAAAAAATTACGAATAATTGTATTTTGTAAAATAAAGAGGTAGGGCGGCTCATAAGCCGCCCTACCTATTTTAGATATTTTCGATAAATTATGGAAAAATAATTCCTTTGTATTTTCCTACTTCCACCAATGGAATGTTTGATCCATAAAATTCATTAATTTTTTTGATGAATTCATTGGCAATAATGGCATAACCACGAGGATTCACATGCACGCCATCCAATGAAAAAGCGCCTCCTTCAATATATTTTACATCAAAAGCAATTCCGTCGATTTTAATTCCGCTTTCAAATGTTTCCAAAAATTTATACATATCTACAATGGGGTAATTGTATTGAGCGGCAAGGTCTTTTATAATGTTGTTTAACTCTACCGTTCTGGCTTTACAAGCATTTGCTTCATTAATATCTAGCACTTTATCTTTTGGAATGGGATTGCTCGAACTATTTCCTTTGCCGTTCTTTTTAATGTCGTCGTTGGCGCTTAAAAGCACATAATCACCGGTAGTCATTGGACGAACATTCCCGTTATTTTCTTCGATATAAACCGTGTTTTTGTTTAACATGCCTTTGATCACATCAAGTGTAAGGGTGGTAAACAGAGGAATGGTAGTAACATCAGGAATGGTAGCCACCACACCTTTTGCACCTATATCCTTAAATGCCTTCAAAACTGAATCATATTTTTGGCGAAATTCATTAGGGTCGCTCAATCCGTTCAGCTCCATTTCTGCCAGTGTTGGAAACAAGAATTGAATACCGGGAATAGCATCTTTCACTTTTTGTACCTGACCGCCGGACGTGGCATAACCCAATACGTCATTATTTCCAAGCCAACAAGTGAAAAAGGTAGCATTACTTTTTTTTATGTGCTCGAGATAAGGTATATGAGTGCCCGTATTGGTGAGAGGGTTGTAATTTCCGAAATAAAGAAACCGACTGTAGGGATTTCCATTGACCTTGGTAAAACCCAAGTCAACCCCGGCAAAGAAGGCGTGATTATATCTTTTTTCGTCGGTATTGCGATGGATTACATGAACCAACTTCATACCTGAAACACCTAAATTGTTATAGACTCTCGGAGATGGGCCGGAGCCATTGCCGCCCCAAGAACTCCACGAGGGGTCTTCTGCATAACCATTTGGGTCATCGGGAGAAACCACAACAAACTCTCCATTTTGATATTCCAGGTGCATATATCCTGAACCATTGCCGGTGGTCATTGGTTGGGCAAAATTTTCCATATTGGGATTGACTATTTTCATTTGTTGGGCTATGAGGGCAGGATAAGAATATTTTTGAGTGGCTTCATACAGGCCACCATCTTGATAACCTTGGGTAAGTGAATTACCTACAGCCACATAACGCGAAAAATCAGCACTCCCTTGGGTTCTTTCAATTGGGTCAAACTCAGTTTTACGGCAGCCAAACAACAAAACTGCCAGTGTGCTATAAACAAATATTTTTTTCATATTGGTAAAATTTTATTTTTAAACAAACATTATTGTTGAGGTGATGTTTCTTGCGAATGGCCAAATTTCACATTAACACCCAAACCAAACACCAACACACGTCTTCTGTAAGACGCCTGAAACCCTTCATTGTCTAAAGAAGCATTTGGTCTTTCAAAATAAGAATACAAAAAGGAGGCATCCATTGAGACGTTTTCGTTAATGGTAATTCCAATCCCTCCCGTAAATCCTGTATGAGTGTTATCGGGTAATTCAGGACTGACATAGCCATCGGGTATGGGTGTTTGATCCCGGTAAATACCGAACCGTGCACTATATTTTTCTTTGAATGTAACATCCAATCCCCAACGAAGTGTATTTACGTCTTTCCAATTTTTAGGTGTTTCTGCGTCGGGTGTTTCCGGGTTCTCAAAATCAAATTTTAAAGTGTCGTAAGAAGACCAGAAATTTCTTTGCCAATCAAACGTTAGAGTAAAAGCCCAGTCATTTTTAACATATTTGACATGCACTCCTCCGGTTAAAACTGCAGGCAATGTGAGGGAAGCATCAAATGATTGTTCTCCCGGAAATGTGTTTTGAAGAGATGAAGGAATATCGGTAAAAGTTGCCTTAGCCGAAGTCAAATCCAATTTTATTTTATGCCGATAACTGACACCCAGCCCGGTAGAGATTTTCCCTCCTGAAATTTCTTTTTCCCACGGCAGTGTATGAATTCCTGCATTAAAGCTATAACCACGACCGGATCCTTGCAAATTTGCTTTCCCATAATCAATTTGATTGTTTCCTACAGGAATCGCTTTTCCATATTCAAAATTTCCGGTAGCGAAAGTAAAACCTGCACCTATGGCTATTTTTTCATGGATTTTATATGCTACGGTGGGTTGATACATAAATGTACGCAGGCCGATATTTTGTACAATATAACGTCCTTGCCAATTGGGATCGAATGAAGAAGAAGAACCAAATTGATTGTTTAAACCAAATCCTATCCAAAGATTAGGTTTAATATTGCCTGAATAGTAAAAATGAATAGGTGTTGCATTTTTTGAGGTTTGGTTGATGTTGTCATATGAGGAAGTTTGTAAAGATACTTGTGGCACGATTAAAAATCCCCCTGTCGTGAATTGATGTCCGTTTAAACGGGCAATTCCACCGGGATTATAAAATACTGATGAAGCATCCCAGGCTAACGAACAAAAGGAGCCTCCCAATGCCGTAGCTTTATTCCCTTGCATATTCAACTGAAAACCACCGGCAAATATCATAGGGGATATTGTACCGGCAAGTAAAATAAACAATGTTTTTTTCATAATTATTTTAAATTATTTTAATGCAAACATATTAAAAAAATGTTAATTACAATCAAATTGTTAAGTAATATGTATTTCGTTAATTTTCAATTTCTACATGGATTCATTAATCTAATTGTAAAAATAATCATATTGATGTAAGTCCAGGAAGTTATGAATAAAATTTATATTTAAAGTTAATCAGTATTTTTGCGTTTTATCGATTTTGACATATTATGAAAAACCGTATTTGTGAGCTGTTTGAAATAAAATACCCAATAATACAGGGTGGGATGATATGGTGCAGTGGGTGGGAGTTGGCTTCCGCTGTGTCGAATGCAGGTGGGTTGGGATTGATTGGGTCGGGATCTATGTATCCGGATGTGTTAAGACATCATATCCGAAGATGTAAAGAAGCGACCAACAAACCATTTGGTGTTAATCTTCCTTTAATTTATCCGCAAATAGACGATCACATTCAAATTATCCTGGAAGAAAAAGTCCCTATAGTATTTACATCAGCCGGTAATCCTGCCAAATGGACTCACACATTGAAAAGTCATGGAATAAAAGTAGCACATGTTGTTCCCGGCACCAAGTATGCCTTAAAAGCTGCAGAAGCTGGAGTTGATGCAGTCGTAGCGGAGGGGTTTGAGGCAGGTGGACACAATGGGAGAGAAGAAACTACGACTATGTGTTTGATTCCTGCAGTGAGAAAAGCCATATCATTGCCGTTGATAGCTGCCGGGGGGATTGGCACCGGTCAGCAAATGCTTGCTGCATTTGCCTTGGGTGCAGAAGGAGTTCAGATAGGCAGCAGATTTGCAGCATCGCTCGAATCTTCGGCGCACGATAATTTTAAAAAAGCAGTTGTAGAAGCCAAAGAAGGTGACACGATGTTGACATTAAAGGAGTTAACACCGGTAAGGTTAATCAAAAATAAATTCTACTTGAAAGTACAAGATGCATATAAACGTTGTGCAAGTATAGATGAATTGAAAGAATTGCTAGGCCGGGGCAGGGCTAAAAAAGGTATTTTTGAGGGGGACTTAGATGAAGGCGAATTGGAAATTGGACAGGTCAGTGCATTGATAGATGAAATTAAACCGGTAAAAGACATTATAGAAGAATTAATACAAGATTTTGCAAATTCAAAAAATAAATTATGTGAAATAAATTTTTAAATAAGGCAACTTTTTATTAATTTATCGTTTATGTATAATAAAAATATAGATAATGAAAAAATTTAGGATATTGTTATGTTTTTGGGTTGTTGCTTTTTTGCCGCTCCAATCAATGGCTACCCACCTATTGGGTGGTGAGATTACATGGGAGTGTATTAAAAGCGGGCCAAATGCGGGAAAGTTTATTTTTAAAATGTTGCTTTATCGTGATTGTGGTACGGGAACCGCAACTATAGGAACTGGAAATCAAACACTTCAGGTGCACAATAACCCTAATCTATCTTCAATTACTATGTATTATCAATATAATGCGGATATTTCACCGGGTGTCAATGGCAATTGCAATCCAAACATTATGTGTAATCAAGTCGGGAGTGGAATGGGCGCAGTGGAAGAGTATTATTTTGAATCATTGCCTATAACTTTAACAGGAACACCGCCTCCCAATGGTTGGGTTTTTACGTGGACCAATTGTTGCCGCCCGTCGACAATAACAAACATAAGCTCAGCCGGTAGCCAGGGTTATACATTAAGAGCAATAATGTATCCGTATAATAATCAAAATGTAAACCCATGTTTTGATTCATCACCAAAATTTGCTGAAAAACCAAGAACGATCATTTGCCCGGGGTATTTATTCCAATATAATCATAATGCTACCGATCCGGAGCTTGATTCATTAAGATATGAGTGGGCTCCTGCTTATGGACAGTTGGGTGTCGGAGGGTGGAATCCTCCTTCAAACCCTTCTATAGTTCCCTATGTGGCTCCTTACAGTTTTAACAACCCTTCTCCCGGAAATCCTACCATCAATCCTAACACAGGTGAGATTGTAATTAACAATACAACTACAATTGGATCTTTTGCAACCTGTGTAAAAGTAACGGCTTATAAATGTGGAATTAAAGTAGCAGAAATTTTCAGGGATATTCCAATAATTTATGGTAATTGTTCCGGTGGTGGAAACAACAACAATCCTCCCACTGTATATATCAATGCCCAACCATTAACCATTGGTTCTACAATCATTGACACAGTGGAGGTAGGTGATTTTATATCATTTAATTTATCTTCTTTGGATTTTGACCTAAATAACGGAACAACTCCTCAAATAAATTGCGTACAACCCAGTGGAATCCAATTGGGAGCAGGATTGACAGATCCCAACAGCGGCTGTTTAAATCCTCCATGTGCATATTTTTCCGGTGGTGTAAATAATGGCAAGATTTGTGCCCCAACAGGTTTTAATACGACGTTCAATTGGCAAATAACATGCAATCATCTTGGTTTTAATCAATTATGTTTCCAGCAAAATAATGTGTATACATTTGTTTTTAAAGTAACGGATGATAATTGTCCTATTCAGGGTTTGAACTTTTATACTTATAAAGTAGTTATCAAATCACCTCCTGCTATTCCTTCGCCTGTGTTACGGTGTGCAAATGTTCTGCCTGATGGGAGCGTTGAGCTAACATGGAAAAATCCTCCATTCCCAACCTATAAAGATTCAAACTCTTTTTATGGGTACGTCATTTATACTTCAAATTCATTGGCCGGTCCATATACAGTGGTTGATACGGTATTTAATCTTGGTCAAAATTCTTATATTCATACAGGGGCAAATGCAAATACTGCGCCTAAATATTATTTTATACGCACTAGATCATCCTGTAATAAATATGAAGCTCCTGCAGCCGATACCGTATCGACGATCTACCTGAATGTTACAGCCATTAATTCGGGTGGCACTGCAGATTTGAATTGGAATCATTTTGATTTTCCGATTCCTTCAACTACCACCGGTTGGTATTATATCTGGGAAAAAGCACCAAACGGAAACTGGATTATTATTGATTCTGTTGCAACCAATGCTTATCAAAAGCCGATTACAATTTGTAATGATTCAATGTATTATAAGATTGAGTTAAGAGACAGTATTGGCTGTTCGTCTTTTTCAAATGTTGATGGAGACCTATTTTTCAACAATAATCAACCTTTGGCAGTTGTTCTAGATAGTGTTAGTGTGAATGGAAATAACATTGAAATCGCCTGGCAGCCAAGTCCAACCACAAGTGTGACCCAATATTTGATTTATCAATACTCACCACCAAATACTTATAATTTAATTGCCACAACCAATGGTTATAATAATACAAACTATACTTATACGGCCGGAAATCCTAATAATCAATCATATTCATTTGTCGTTGTCCCGGTGGACAGTTGTAGCAATATAGGTGATACTTCATTAGTACACAATACCATCTATTTACAATTGGTTAAAACAGATACCTGTAATTGGACAAATGAAATTGCATGGAATACTTACATAAATTGGCCGGGAGGCGTGGCCGGTTATTTGGTTTGGTTGAGTGTCAACAATGCTCCATATACCTTACTAACTACAACCACGTCTACCAATTATATTCACACAGGTTTAAGCAACGGAAATCTATATTGCTATAAAATTCAAGCAATCAATTCAAATGGAACGTTGACTTCATCTTCTAATGAGTTGTGTGTCAATGTTAATAATTTAAAGCCGAATACTGTAATTGATGCTCCTTCATTGAGATGTATTTCTGTGCTTCCCAATGGTCAAATACAATTGGATTGGGTAACTCCACCCAACCCTGACAATACATTTAATAGTTATCACATTTATTATTCGACCAATTTGAACGGACCATATACCGTAATCGACAGTATTTTCAATTATACGGTCAACTCTTATACTCATGCAAATGTTAATGGAAATGTCGGCACACATTATTATTTTATCAATTCACGCTCAGGATGTACCGGATTCACCTTTGCTCAGGTAACCTCTGACACACTCAGAAGTATGAATCTAAATGCAACAGTTACCGGAGGTACAAACGCCAATTTATTGTGGAACTCAATACACAATCCAAAACTGCCTACTACTGCCGGGCAGTATGATATTAAATTAGAGATTCCTTTGAATACAGGATTTAATGTTATTGGCAACAGTCCCTATGGAACGGAATCATATGCAGATGTCAGAAACTACTGCAATCAAAACGGAATCTATTATGTAGAAATATCCGATGCTTCCGGATGTGTATCACGTTCTTCACAAGACACGGTACTATTCATTGATGTTACTCCTCCGCCATTTCAATATCTTGACTCTGTTTCGGTAAACCCAGCCACTGGGTTGGCACATATGGGCTGGGATAAAAATCCGGCAAGCGATTGTTATGGATATTATATTATTCAACCACTGGGAGGAGGATCTTTTCAAATCATTGACACAATTTGGGATTGCAATATCACATATTATCAATATATGCTTTCTCAAGCATCTAATCAACCTGAATATTACACTATTGCAGCATTTGACTCATGTGGTAACTATATAAACAATCAGTTTGACATTCATAGAACCATACATTTAAAAAATACGATAGACCAATGTGCCGGAACAGTTACTTTAGAATGGAACAGGTATAAAGGTTTTAATAACACACAATATCAGGTTTGGTTAAGTATCAATGGAGGGACACCTACTTTATTAACTACTACGTTAGATTCAATTTTTGTGCATGTACCCACGCAAAATAATGCAATACATAGTTATTGGGTAACTGCCACAGGAAATAATCATAACGCCTCTGCCACATCTATGTCCAATATTTTGTCTTTTGAAGTTAAATTCGTCGTTAAACCACAGTTTCTCTATTCTTATTATGTTACTGTTTTGGATTCTTTTGAAACAGAACTAAAAGCATTTGTAGATACTGCTGCGGATGTTTCCAATTATATGATTTATAGAACAACGAAAGAGCAACCTACTGCATTTACTCCAATTGCACAGATTCCTGCAAGTAACGACACGTTTATCACTTATTTTGATCAGGAAGTATTGGCTAATCAATACAGTTATATTTACAAAATTACTGCCATAGATATATGTGGAAATGAAGTTATGACCTCCAATTTGGCCCAAAGTATATTATTGAGGGCATGGCCTGACCCACAACAATTTGAAGTTTCGTTAAATTGGAATAAATACAAAGAATGGGATGCCGGTGTGATGGAGTATCAATTATATCGAGTATACGACAACAATAATCCGGAATTAATAGCCACATTTGGTCCCGCAGACACAACTTTTATTGATGACATTTCACAAATTAAAAATGGTAAAGGGAGGTTGTGTTATCTAATTAAAGCCAAAGAAAACAGTCCTACTTTTAAAAATGCCACGGGAGCCGAGAGTGTATCTAATTTTGCTTGTATTCAATTAAACCCTGTACTGTGGATACCCAATGCTTTTGTGCCTGAATCTCGTTTTAACCCTGTTTTTAAGCCCATTTTGGTCTTTGATAACGTTAATGAGTATACTTTCAGAATCTTTAACCGTTGGGGTGAAATGATTTATGAAACTAATGATACGCAAGCCGGTTGGGATGGAAAAACACCCGGCGGAGTAGATGCTCCTATGGGGGTATATGTATGGTCAATTTATTTCAAAACAAAAGAAGGTGAAATCATAGACCAAAGAGGCACTGTTAATTTAATCAGATAAATTATACTTTTTCCTAAGCAAAAGCCCGGTAAGACTTACCGGGCTTTTTTATTAGATAAATTAAATTTTAAATTTTCTGGAAATGGAGTACTCGTTTATACAATTCCGGTTTTTACTATATCTTCAAACGGGTTACTATGTTGAATGAGCAAATCTGTCCATTTTTCTTTTCCAAAATTTAAATAAAGTTCTAAAAAGTGAATTTTTCGTTCTTGCCATTGTCCTGCTGGCAAAAAGAATTGACGTACTTTGGTGATTTTATCGATTAGAATTTTATTTCTTTTTTTTAATGAACGAATAGCTTTTTTTTCAATCTTTTCAAGTTCTCTTTGATAGTGCTTCCGGACTTTTTCATGGCTTGCAATCAAGGTGCTGTCTACTTCCTCTATCCGTTGTGAAATTTGACCTTGGATTATATTCATTTTTTCAATCAAGTCGTGAAGTGTAAAATTTTCTTTTGATGCAATCCATCGGTTGAGGAATTGATAAAATAGGTGTTCAGGTTCAATGAGTTTAGAAACCGGAAAATGATATTTTGTCACAGGTTTTATCAAATTATGTGTTGCAAAAAACCATGAACTGCGAGGTACCAATAATGGGGGAGAAAGTTGAAAATGTTCAAAACTTGCCATTGATTGAAACCAATAAGACAATTCATTCATTCCACCAATATAAGCAACATTGGGTAATGCAAATTCTTGAATTACAGGACGGGATAGAACATTCCATGTAAATGGGGTCGAGCTGCCTATGTCTTCATTTTTTTCTATGTAAATCCGTTGATTATCAATGATTTTAAAAAAATTAACCGATCTGTTAAATGCTTGCAGTTTGTAGTTATGGTCGGTTAAGATTTTGTTTTGTTGTTCAATGGATTGAGATATGACTTGATAGTTAACCTCCTCATCCAACACATATCTCACCATATCCTTAAATTTGTTATCTGAAGGATCAAGAATTAATAAACCATGATTTTCGAAAAAATGTTGTATCAACCGATGATGTGCATGGGCATAATTCGATGCATTATCATAAAAATCTTGAATAATTATTTGCAAATATTGAATTATTGGGTCAAGAAGGTGTTCTTTCTCTAACTTCCTGAAGGAAAGGGAAATATCTTCCAAAGGTAAATTTTTGACAATTCCTTTGTAAGTGGTGTTGATTTTGAAAGATATTCCGGGTGTGTCAAATGAATTTATTTCTTCGATATCATCGTCTTCTGTTGCCATCCAGAACAAAGGAATAAAATTATATTCAGGATAATGTTTGCTAAAATATTTGCTCAGATGAATTGCAGTTGCAATCTTGTAAAAAACAAACGCAGGCCCACCAAAAAGATTCAATTGATGACCGGTGGTAATAAAAAATGTATTGGGTTGGTCAATTTTATGAATGTTTTTTATGACTTCCGGATGGTTTGAAAGATTTTGTTTTGTTATGATATCTTTCAAAATTTTTCTTTTCTCTAAAGGAAAATCTTTTTTCTTTTGAATAACTTTCAATATTGTTTCAGGATGGAAACTGTTTTCAAATAAGCTGTTTGGGATTTTATTCTGAATATAATCGGAAATTAAGTTGGGTAATAAATGGTAGATGTCCCGGTTAGGTATGTTTAATATGGTCAACATTGTAAAATTCCAAATAAATCATAAGGTTCGGCATCTGTAATTCTAACAGGAACTATCATTCCGGGTTTTAAATTTGAATTTTTCTGTTTGTAAGAGAAAATAACTTCATTGTCAATCTCGGGAGAATCTTTTTCAGTACGTCCTATAATGTGATCTTTTTCTATGAGGTCAATCATTACGTTAATGGTGTGATCTATCAATGATTTATTTTTTTTCAATGAAATATTTTGTTGGGTTTCCATGATAATATTGCAACGTTCACTTTTCACCTTTTCCGGCACATCATCTTTTAAAGAAAAAGCATGAGTACCTTCTTCATGAGAATAAGTGAATACACCTAAACGGTCAAATTCAATCTCTTTAACAAACGACAATAATTCTTCAAAATCATGGTCGGTTTCACCGGGATATCCGGTGATTAAAGTTGTTCTGATGGCAATGCCGGGAATTCTTTTTTTTATGGTTTCCAAAAGTTCGTAGGTTCTCTTTTTAGTCGTACCTCTCCTCATTGATTTTAAAATACTGTCCGAAATATGCTGTAAGGGAATATCAATATACTTGCAAATTTTAGGGGATTCATTGATGACATCCAAAACATCCAATGGAAAACCGCCGGGGTAAGCATAATGTAAACGAATCCATTCGATGCCGTCAACTTTTGATAATTGTTTTAACAATTCTGCAAGTTTTCTTTCTCCATATAGGTCTAATCCATAGTATGTAGAATCTTGTGCGATGATCAATAATTCTTTAACACCTTGATTAGCCAATGTTTGGGCTTGTTTTACAAGATGTTCTATCGGAAAAGATTTGTGTTTGCCACGCATAAGAGGAATGGCACAAAAAGAGCAAGGGCGGTCACAACCTTCAGAAATTTTTAAATATGCATAATGTCCGGGGGTGGTTAGAATTCTCTCGCCGACCAATTCTTTTTTGTAATCGGCTTTAAGAGTTTTCAATATTCTTTGAAAGTCACTTGTGCCAAAATATGCATCAACTTCGGGAATTTCTTTTTTCAAATCTTCTTTATAACGGTGGGATAAGCATCCGGCTACATAAACTTTTTTTATGATTCCTTCCTTTTTGGCGGCAGTGCATTGAAGTATTGTTTGAACAGATTCTTCTTTTGCGGGACCAATAAAACCACAGGTATTGATTATTACTATGGGGGCTTGATCTAAATTGGCGTTATGATGTACATCAAAATCATTATTTTTTAATTGATTGATTATTATTTCACTGTCAAACAAATTTTTGGCACATCCTAGTGTGATGATGTTGATTTTCTTTTCAACTGGTTTGGTTTTCATATGCCTGTTTTATACATGAATATCAAAAAAACTGTTTAAGAATGATTCAGGATGAAAAGGTTGTAATTGGTCGGGTTTTTCTCCCACACCTATATATTTAACAGGAATTTTATATTGATCACTGATACCTATTACAACACCTCCCTTTGCTGTTCCATCCAATTTCGTCAGAGCAATAGCATTTACCTGAGTGGCTGATGTAAATTGTTTGGCTTGCTCAAAAGCGTTTTGTCCTGTGGTAGCATCAAGAACTAGTAAAATTTCATGTGGTGCATCAGGGATGATTTTTTGTATGGATTTTTTAATTTTAGTCAATTCATTCATCAAATGAGTTTTATTATGTAACCTTCCTGCCGTATCAATTATGGCAATATCGGCATTTTTAGCTTTGGCGGATTGAACCGTGTCGTATGCAACAGCTGCGGGGTCCGATCCCATTTTTTGAGCGATTACAGGAGTGTTTGTACGTTCGCCCCACAGTTTTAATTGTTCAATGGCGGCAGCACGAAATGTATCGGCAGCTCCTAATATAACATTATAATTCCTTTGTTTAAATTGATAAGCAAGTTTTCCGATAGTGGTCGTTTTTCCGACGCCGTTCACCCCTACAACCAATATAACATAAGGTTTATTTATATTTGAAGGTATTTCAAAAGGTGTAAAATCTTCTGATGGTTTGGAAAATATAAGTTCTTGAATTGTCTCTTTCAGCAATTGATTTAATTCATCTAAAGAAGTGAATTTTTTTTCTTTGGCTTTTTCTTCCAAACGGTTGATAATCTTTATTGTGGTATCAACACCAACATCGGCAGAAATCAAAGCATGTTCAATTTCGTCCAAAGTATCATCATCAATCTTACTTTTACCTAAAAGCGCACTTTTTAATTTGCCAAAAAATGAAGATTTGGTTTTTTCAAGTCCTTGATCAAGATCTTTTTTCTTATCCTTATTCCAAAAATCCCAAAATCCCATATAAAATTTTTTTAAAAATAAAAATGCTTCCGCCGGATTTGAAACCAACGGAAGCATTCTGTTTTTGGATCCAACTTATCAGTTTTTATTACTGAAAAAATCTTTAACTTTTTCGTTGGGAATAATCTCCTCACGGAACCCGTACGACCCCGTTTTTTCGTTTTTAACCATTTTAATTACTTTGGTGTATCCTTTGATATCACCTTTTTTTAATGTTGCAACTACCTTCTTTGCCATGGCTTAATTATTTTATTTCTCTGTGAATAGTATGTCTTCTTAAAATTGGATTATATTTTTTCAACTCCAATCGATCAGGAGTATTTTTTCTGTTTTTGGTGGTAACATAACGGGATGTTCCCGGTAAGCCACTGTTTTTGTGTTCAGTGCACTCTAAAATAACCTGAATTCTATTTCCTTTTTTTGCCATAAGTTTAAATTTGGGCTGCAAATATACAAAATATTTTAAAAATACAATTTTTTACCTTATCAAATTCACCGCACCGATATATTCAAACATTTCACCTTTAAAGTTTTCTACGATGATTCTGTAAGGATAGACGCCTTGAGGGGCGGGCATGCCATTGACATTGCCATCCCATTCTTTGTCAAGGTCGTAACCCTGCCAGATGAGGTCTCCCCATCGGTTGAACACATAAATGGTAATATTTTTAATCCCAAAGCCATATACCCTCCATGTATTGTTGTGCTTGTCTCCATCGGGCGTGAAGGCATTGGGCACATAGATGGCAAACTCGGGCAAAACCCTCAAAGATTTTGCAATGGTGTCGGCACATCCCCAAGCATTGTTTGCCAGCAATGTGATGGTGTACGTGCCCGTGTCGTTATAGGTATGAGTGGGATTAGGCAGGTTGGAAGTAGAACCGTCGCCGAAATTCCAAACAAACTGATTGGCCGCAAACGATTGGTTGTAGAATTGAAATTCCGGGCTGAAGATGGATTGTTGGTCGGGGGAGAAGTAGAAATCGGCCAGGGCATTTGGGAAGACCGTAACAAAATTGTTTTTGGTGATGGACGAAGCACACCCTTTGTCGGAAGTAGCCGACAAAGAGACGGAGAAGGATTTTGGGGAAGCCGCTCGCGTTTTCATAGCAGGCCGAAGGATTGGGCGAAGAAGCGTTGTTGCCATTACCGAGATTCCAGAGATAAGTATTGATTGTTCCGGAAGAAATGGACACATTGGCAGAGAAATTGACACACACCGGGCTGCACCCATTGGTGGTATCGGCAGAGAAATCCACCACAGGGAGCGGCCAAACGTTGACCGGTTTGGTGATGGAATCGACACATCCCTTGTCGGAAGTAGCGGTAAGTTTCACATAATAGGTTCCGTCGGCGGCGTAGGTATGGGTCACAGAGCTGCCGGAAGCCGAAGAATTGTCACCAAAATTCCAGGCATATCCGGTAATGGAACCGGAAGGGATAGAGACGTTGGCAGAGAAAGGCGTGGTCACTCCCAGACAAACATCCGGAGCAGAGAAATCCGGCACAGGGAGGGGCCAAACGTTAACCGTGTTGGTTACCGTGTCGGAGCAATTATTGTCTGTCGTAACGATAAGCTGCACATTGTAGGCACCATGATTGGCAAAAGTGTTGGACGGATTTTGCAGGTTGGACGAACCGGGATTGAAATTCCAGTTCCATTGCGTGATGTTTCCTGAAGCAACGGAAGAGAGGTCAACAAAAGAAGTTGATAAGACCGAGACAAACATCATTGGCAGAGAAATTGGCTACAGGTTTAGGAAACACGGTGATATTTTGATAAGCGGTATCGGAGCAAGTATTGGCAAACGCAATCAATTGCACATTGAAAGTCCCGGGGTTGAGATAAACATGTGTTGGATTAGCTGCATTGGAGACAGGAGAGCCATCCCCAAAATTCCAGGCAAAGGAAGAAGCATTGGAAGAATTGTTGACGAAAATGGCCGATTGGTCATCTTCGCAGACATTGTTGACAGAGAAAGAAGCCACGGGGTTTTGGTAGACCACGACATTTTTGGTCACTTGATGCGTGCAATTATCATTGGAGAAGACCACGAGAGTGACACTATAGGAACCCGGTGCTGGCGTAGGCATGACAAGGATTTTGGGAGTTATCGGCAGGAGAGCCATCCCCGAAATTCCATGCCCATTGAGAGATTGTACCATTGGTTACGGAAGACAAGTCGGTAAAGCAGGTGGTATTGCCTTCACATACTGTATCGGCAGAGAAATTGGCGACAGGGGTGAAAGGCACATTAAAAGAGAGGGAAGTGGAATCGACACAACCGGCATTAGAAGTAGCGATGAGTGTAACGGTGTAGGAGCCACCGGAAGGATAGACCGTAGAAGGATTAGAGGCATTGGAAGAAGCCGGTGTACCTCCCGGCATAGACCAGAAATAGGAAGCAATGGAACCGGAAGGGATGGAAGAATTATTAACGAACGCAGTGGCGCTGTTAGGACAAGCGACATTGACAGAGAAAGCCGGCACAGGCAGCGGATTGACCGTCACATTGGTCGTAGCCGAATTAGAGCAGCCATTGGCATCGGTGACAGTGACGGTGTATGTTCCCGAAGCCGCAGTAGAAGCATTGGGGATGGAAGGGTTTTGCGAATTAGCAGAAAATCCATTGGGCCCGGACCAGGAATAGGAAACCCCGCCGGAAGCAGAGAGGTTCAACGTTTGTCCGGAGCAGATGGGGGAGTTAGAGGAAGCCGTCGGGTTGGGCAGCGGATTGACCGTCACATTGGTCGTAGCCGTATTAGAACAGCCATTGGCATCGGTTACGGTGACGGTGTAAGTACCCGAAGCAGCAGTAGAAGCATTGGGGATAGAAGGGTTTTGCGAATTAGCAGAAAATCCATTGGGACCTGACCAGGAATAGGAAACCCCGCCGGTAGCAGAGAGGTTCAGCGTTTGCCCGGAGCAGATAGGAGAGTTAGAGGAAGCCGTCGGGTTGGGCAGCGGATTGACCGTCACATTGGTCGTAGCCGTATTAGAACAGCCATTGGCATCGGTTACGGTGACGGTGTAAGTTCCCGAAGCAGCAGTAGAAGCATTGGGAATGGAAGGGTTTTGCGAATTAGCAGAAAATCCATTGGGACCCGACCAGGAATAGGAAACTCCGCCGGAAGCAGAGAGGTTCAACGTTTGTCCGGAGCAGATAGGAGAATTAGAGGAAGCCGTCGGGTTGGGCAGCGGATTGACCGTCACATTGGTCGTAGCCGTATTAGAGCAGCCATTGGCATCGGTGACGGTGACGGTGTAAGTTCCCGAAGCAGCAGTAGAAGCATTGGGGATAGAAGGATTTTGCGAATTAGCAGAAAATCCATTGGGTCCGGACCAGGAATAGGAAACTCCGCCGGTAGCAGAGAGGTTCAACGTTTGTCCGGAGCAGATAGGAGAATTAGAGGAAGCCGTAGGGTTGGGCAGCGGGTTGACCGTCACATTGGTCGTAGCCGTATTAGAACAGCCATTGGCATCGGTAACGGTGACGGTGTATGTTCCCGAAGCAGCAGTAGAAGCATTGGGGATGGAAGGGTTTTGCGAATTAGCAGAAAATCCATTGGGTCCGGACCAGGAATAGGAAACTCCGCCGGTAGCAGAGAGGTTCAACGTTTGTCCGGAGCAGATGGGGGAGTTAGAGGAAGCCGTCGGGTTGGGAAGCGGATTGACCGTCACATTGGTCGTAGCCGAATTAGAGCAGCCATTGGCATCGGTTACGGTGACGGTGTAAGTTCCCGAAGCAGCCGCAGAAGCATTGGGGATAGAAGGGTTTTGCGAATTCGCAGAAAAGCCATTGGGCCCTGACCAGGAATAGGAAACCCCGCCGGAAGCAGAGAGGTTGAGTGTTTGCCCGGCACAGATAGGGGAGTTAGAGGACGCCGTTGGGGTGGGCAGCGGGTTGACTGTCACATTTATTGTAGCTGAACCTTGACAACCATTAGCGTCAATAGCCGTAACAGAATAAGTTCCTGAAGCGTCTATTGTAGCATTATTAATAGTAGGGTTTTGCTGATTTGATGAGTACCCGTTGGGGCCTGTCCAAGAATATGATACAAGACCATTAGGAGAAACAGAAAGATTTAATGTTTGCCCTTGACAAATCGGTGAATTTGAAGAAGGTGTAAGAGAAAGAGAAGCGTTAACTAATACATTAATGCTAGCCGTATTAGAGCAACCATTGGCATCAGTAACGGTGACGGTGTATGTTCCCGAGGCAGCAGTAGAAGCATTGGGGATGGAAGGGTTTTGCGAATTAGCTGAAAATCCATTGGGTCCTGACCAGGAGTAAGATGTCATACCTGCAGCAGCATTAAGATTTAAGGTTTGACCTGCGCATATTGGGGAGTTGGAAGAAGGATTTGGATTGGGTAAAGGGTTAACTGTAACATTGGTAGTTGCTGAGTTAATACAACCGTTTGATCCGGTTACAGTGACGGTATAAGTGCCTGATGCAGCAGTAGAAGCATTGGGGATGGAAGGGTTTTGCGAATTAGAAGAGAAACCCATTGGGTCCTGTCCATGAGTAAGAAACTCCTCCGGTAGCAGAGAGGTTCAACGTTTGCCCGGAGCAGATAGGAGAATTGGAGGAAGCCGTAGGGTTGGGCAGCGGATTGACCGTCACATTGGTCGTAGCCGTATTAGAGCAGCCATTGGCATCGGTAACGGTGACGGTGTATGTTCCCGAAGCAGCAGTAGAAGCATTGGGGATAGAAGGGTTTTGCGAATTAGAAGAGAAACCATTAGGACCCGACCAGGAATAGGAAACTCCTCCGGTAGCAGAGAGGTTCAGTGTTTGCCCGGCGCAGATGGGGGAGTTAGAGGATGCCGTTGGGTTGGGAAGCGGATTGACCGTCACATTGGTCGTAGCCGTATTAGAGCAGCCATTGGCATCGGTTACGGTGACGGTGTAAGTACCCGAAGCAGCAGTAGAAGCATTGGGGATGGCAGGATTTTGCGAATTAGCAGAAAACCCATTGGGCCCGGACCAGGAATATGATGACATCCCGGCAGCGGAATTAAGATTTAACGTTTGACCTGCGCAAATTGGGGAGTTGGAAGATGGGTTTGGATTAGGCAAAGGGTTAACTGTAACATTGGTAGTTGCTGAGTTAACACAACCGTTTGATCCGGTTACAGTGACGGTGTATGTTCCAGAAGCAGCAGTAGAAGCATTGGGGATGGAAGGGTTTTGCGAATTAGAAGAGAACCCATTGGGTCCTGTCCATGAGTAAGAAACTCCTCCGGTAGCAGAGAGGTTCAGTGTTTGCCCGGCACAAATGGGGGAGTTAGAGGAAGCCGTTGGGTTGGGAAGCGGATTGATCGTCACATTGGTCGTAGCCGAATTAGAGCAGCCATTGGCATTGGTTACGGTGACGGTATAAGTGCCAGAAGCAGCAGTAGAAGCATTGGGAATAGAAGGGTTTTGCGAATTAGAAGAGAAACCATTAGGACCCGACCAGGAATAGGAAACTCCTCCGGTAGCAGAGAGGTTCAGTGTTTGCCCGGCGCAGATGGGGGAGTTAGAGGATGCCGTTGGGTTGGGAAGCGGATTGACCGTCACATTGGTCGTAGCCGTATTGGAGCAGCCATTGGCATCGGTTACGGTGACGGTGTATGTTCCCGAAGCAGCAGTAGAAGCATTGGGGATGGCAGGATTTTGCGAATTAGAAGAGAAACCATTGGGTCCTGTCCATGAGTAAGAAACTCCTCCGGTAGCAGAGAGGTTCAGTGTTTGCCCGGCGCAGATGGGGGAGTTAGAGGAAGCCGTTGGTGAGGGTAAAGGATTCACGGTTATTGTTGTAGACGATGTTGTGACACATCCATTTAAATTATATGTTACGGTATATGTTGTTGTTGAAGCAGGCGAAACAGTAATTGATTGAGTAGTTTGTCCTCCGGGCGACCACGAGAATGTACCACCGGAAGGAGATACATTAGCAGTTAAAGTAACAGACTGGCCGGCACAAATGGCTGGGTTTGATGGTGTTATACTTACAGTGGGTAAATTCTGTGTATACGTGATTTGAACATATCCATTTCCATAGTTATTTGAATTACAGGTTCCTCCTGCAGGTATTAAACTGGAACCTCCACCACCTCCACCACCGCCGAGTGGATAACTTCCAAAGCAATCACTACCTCCACCTCCACCGCCATAATAACCTCCACCTCCACCTCCACCTGGACCTAAGTTATAACAAGGATCGGTAGCGCCGTTTCCTCCTTGACCTAAGCTGCCGTTTTGTCCCCAATTTCCACTGGAAATCCAGGGCGGACCTCCACTACCTCCGGATGTTGTAGTTGCGCCACTTCCACCTTGTCCGAAAGGGCTTGTACCTCCTGTACCGTTAGGACAGCCACCACTTCCACCATTGGCGTCAGTGTCACCACCACCCATTCCACCACCCCCGCCTGCAACGATCAATCTATTTCCAAGTCCATAAGGGGCAATACGTATATCGGATGCGCCACCACCTCCACAACCATAATTGGATATACCGGATGCTGTTCCTCCACTTCCTCCACCATTCCATCCACCGCCGGGGCAATTGCCCGTACAACCTACATTGATTTGCAATACTTGTCCGGGTGTAACATTTAATGTGGCGGACACTACAGCACCCGGTCCTCCATTTGCACCTCCTCCTTTTGCTCCAGCTACTACAACATTAATACTTGTAACACATGGAGGAACAGTCCAAGTTTGTGGACTTCCGGTACATCCAAACGAAACTGTTGTCTGTGCATCTAAATCAAAATAAAAGAGTATAAATAGAGTTAAAAAATAAAACAATTTTCTCATAAACAATTTTTTTTTTTAAACGAAAAAAGAAAAAAAAGTTGCCGGGAAAATTTAGAAAATTTTAAGAAATTATTTGAGCATAAAGTGATTGTACTCAAACATAAAAGGACTGAAATTTTCTTTCCCTCCTTCTATTCCTAATGATTTAAACAATAAAGGTCGTTGATTAAGTTGGGATGTAATTTTGACCGGGTCATTCAATAATTGACTATAATGAATCACGCAGGTTGTCATTATTTCATATCCTGCCCATGTATATTTATTTGGCATTATTTGATATTTGTTTGTAATTGTATTATAAATACTCAATAAATTCGAATCTATGGACGAAATAAAATAGGATGATACAATATGTAAATTTACAGCATTAAGGTGATCCCAATCCAAATTGTCAAACTTAAGTATATTATCAAGTGTGATAACTTTTAATGTCTTTTTGTCTTTTAATGCCAAACCCGCCAAATAATTAATGATTTCTGTAAAAACTACCTGATTGCCGGGTAAGATTACGATAATATTGGTATCAGTTGAGGATAAATATTGATCAATTTTTTTGTGTTGATTATATGAAATATAAATATTGTTTGGATATAATGATTGCCCGGGTGCATTTTTTAATGCAGAAAAAAAGATTTTTTCAAGCAAACTGTCTTTTGGGGAAGTTTTGACAATCGTTATAGGTAGCCGGCCGAATTTGGTTTTAATATAATTAGACATAAACTCCATTTTGGCTGCTGCTGATGATTGCCATTTAATCAGGTAGGGATATTCCATAATCAATTTGTTGTCTTCTATCATGGGAGCTATGACAGGAATTTTTGAACCTTTCAGTTGGGTTATGGCTTTTTGAACATTTTCTGTATAGAATGGTCCAATAATTAAATCGTAATTTTTTAAAATGGAGGTCCAGTGGTTTGTGGAAAAAGAAAGGGAATCTGTGGGCTGTTCATCTACAAAAGCGACTTTAACGGCATAGGGTAAAAATGTGTTTTTTAAAGTATCGATTGCGGCAAGACACCCCAAGTAAAAATCAAATGCCACTTGAGATTTTGGATGTATGGTTTTGTTTTGTCCGGATTGAAGTTGTGCAATGCTGTTTTTATTTAATTGTAATTCAAAAGGACAAATCACCAAAATGTCTAAAACATTGTCCTGGAGATTGATTGAAGACGATTCTGATAATGTTGTTTTTATCGGAATTTTTAACTCTTGTCCTTCTTTTATGCCGTATTCAACACCGGGATTATATTTAACAATAGAGTCAATACTGATGTCGAATTTTTTAGATATTGAAAAAAGAGTTTCTCCTTTATTTACCACATGTATAAAGTATGTTCCGGGTGTATCGGCAGAAATTTGGGCAGGTTTGATTAATTTATCGATTCGAATTTTAATTGTTTGCCCCGGATGAATATCGCTTTCAGTAATGTTTTGATTTTCTTTAATAATTTCATTTATGTTTACTTGATAGTTTCGGGCAATGGAAAAAAGAGTTTCACCCGGCTTTACGATATGAAATATAAATTGAGAAGAATCAATGCCATATTGTTTATTTACGTTATTTTCAGTGAGGTTTATTTTTAATGTCTGTCCTATGCTCAGGGGTTGATTGGCTGTCTCAGGGTTTTCAGAAATAATTTGATCAACACTGACACCGTATTTTTTAGCTATAGAGTATAACGTTTCTCCTTTTTGTACAGTATGAATAATGAAATTTTTTCCGGTAGTGTCCTGTGTCTGTAAAGATGGTTTTATGGATGATTCGTGAGGGTTTTTTTGTGGAATGATTAATAATTGTCCTTTTTTTACCGGTTGTTCGATTAATTCCGGATTGGCTTTTATCAGATCGTCAATTTCAATGTTATATTTTTTTGCGATAGAATATAAAGTTTCTCCTTTTTCAACTTTATGTTGAAGTGTTTGAGATTTGAGCGTAAAAAAACTAAAAGTAAGGTAAGCCGTGAATAATATTTGCAGTATTTTATTCATAAAAAAATCTTAAAAAATTTACTCCCACTCGATGGTTGCAGGAGGTTTTGAACTTATATCATAAACAACTCTGTTGATGCCTTTAACGCGGTTGATAATTTTATTGGATATTTCTCCAAGTACTTCATAGGGCAAATGGACCCAGTCGGCAGTCATTCCGTCGGTAGAGTGTACTGCACGAAGGGCCAAAACATATTCATAAGTGCGTTCATCTCCCATCACACCAACCGAACGGCTATCCAGTAAAATAGCACCGGCTTGCCAAATTTTATCGTATAAATTGTGTTTTCTCAATGTTTCTATATAAATATCATCGGCTTCCTGCAAAATTTGTACCTTTTCGGGGGTGACTTCTCCCAAGATACGAATGGCAAGCCCGGGGCCGGGAAAAGGATGACGGTTGAGTATTTCCGGCGGAATGCCTAATTCTTTACCTACAAGACGAACTTCATCTTTGAACAAAAGTCGCAAGGGTTCGATTATTTTAAGATTCATTTTTTCAGGCAATCCACCTACATTATGATGAGATTTTATGGTAGCACTGGGCCCATTGACAGAAACTGATTCAATGACATCCGGATAAATAGTGCCTTGTGCAAGCCATTTTACGTCCTGTATTTTATGTGCTTCTTGTTCGAAAACATCAATAAAAATTTTGCCAATAATTTTTCGTTTTTGCTCCGGGTCGGTAACACCTTTAAGAGCACTTAAAAATTGATAAGAAGCATCTACGCCTTTAATATTCAAACCAAATTGTTTGAAAGTTTCCAAAACTTGATTGAATTCATTTTTTCTTAATAATCCATTGTTTACAAAGATACAGGTCAATTGCCGTCCGATGGCTTTATGAAGCAAAATTGCGGCAACAGAAGAGTCGACACCGCCTGAGAGACCTAATACCACCTTGTCGTTTCCTATGGTATTGCGTATCTCTTGAATAGTTTCGTGTATGAAGTGACCGGGTGTCCATTCAGGTTTTATTCCGCAAATGTTTAACACAAAATTTTTCAAAATGTCCTTACCATGAATAGAATGATAAACTTCAGGATGGAATTGTATTCCCCAGATGCGATTGTTACTCATTTTAAAAGCGGCAACCGGGATGTTTTCTGTTTTGGCAATTATTTCAGCGTCGGGGGACGGTGTGATAATGGTATCGCCATGTGACATCCAAACTTGTGAAGAGTCCGGTATATTTTTCAAAAGCAAATCATCGGGTTGCAAAATTTTCAATAAAGAACGGCCATACTCCCTGTGTGTAGATTTTTCAACCGTACCGCCGTATTTTTGGGTGATGTATTGGGCACCATAGCAAATACCTAAAACGGGAAGACCGGAAGAGAAAACTACATCCGGAATTTGCGGTGCTTCAGATTGGTTTACCGAAAAAGGGCTACCGGAGATGATAATTCCTTTTACAGATTTTTCTATGAAATTTTTAGTGTAATAGGGAATAATTTCACAGTAAACATTCAGTTCTCTTACTTTTCGTGCTATCAATTGAGTGTATTGGGAGCCGCAGTCTAATATCACAATTTTTTCATTCATAAATATTTATTAACATAGAATTTACTTGTTCTTTTATAAGATTGCTTAATTTTGAGTTGCAAAAATAACTTTATTTTTTAATGCGTTTGAATAAAATATGGGTAGTTTTTTTAGGACTCTTAATGTTCTTCTCAATAAGCCGGGCGCAAAATGTTTGTCAGAGCGGGGCAATCTATGTAACAGGTACCGGATGTGGATGTTTGGCAAACTGTGATTTAACTTCATACGGAGGACCTAATTGTGGTTCGGGAACTTCAGGTGATTGTAATGGTGGGTATAAACACATGTCAATTCAGATAAATGTTCCTTCAGGGTGTGTGGTGCAAGCAAATGCAGTTATGCAAAAATGGTCAAACTGTTCGGCTTCCGGTGCGGATGATGGAGGTTCATGTGGAGCCGGTTGTACCGGTTCATGCGATAAATTAAGAATTGTCACTATTGCCAATCCTTCCAAACCATGGCAATGTGGTTCGCATAATGCTACTATAAGCGATGTGGAAACTGTAACAGGTCCGGATGTCATTACTATTGAAGGATATGCAAATAGAAAGGATGAAATTATTCAGTTTACGGTGAATTATGTTTCCGGCGGAAGTGCTTGTGGTGCTTCTTGTGGTGCTTTGCCTTTGAATGTTTGGTTCTTAGATGGCAGTTACTATAATGGAGATTTATATGTAACATGGGCCTTCAATGATGAGAAAAATATCAGTTATTACGAAATATCTGTCAGTCCGGATGGAGAGAGTTTTCAAGAATTGGCCAGAGTAACAACAGATAAAAGCATTGACGGCCGGTATGTATATGAATTGAAAAACCTGAACATGCCGGAAGTTTATGTTAAATTAAGAAAAGTGCATCAAAATGGAACTTTCGAAGACGCGCCCAGGTGGTTACATTTTAAAATTGAGGAATATTATGATTTGCCTAATCCTGTAAGGGTATTGTCGTCACATCGGTTGATGAATGGCATCGAAAGCGTGGAAATTTTTGATTTATCCGGAAAAAAAATGGTACATAACTTATCAATAGAAGAAGGACATTCAATAATCGCACCGGATAAGCCGGGGATTTATATCGTTTTGTTAAAGCATGATACAGGAAAAACAAGCCGGATAAAATGGGTTGTGACACCGTAGAGATTTTTGTAAGTTCAGAATTCATACGTTTTTAAATCCCTGAATTTGCCAAATTTTCTCAAAAATTAATTGTTTGATAAGTTTCAAAGTTAATTGTCCTTTTGTTATTCGTAATATTGCAGCAATGTAAAGGCGCTATGCGTTATTTTTTGAAACTGGCATATAATGGGAGTAAGTTTCATGGTTGGCAGATACAAAAAAATGCCAAAACCGTGCAAGGTGAGATAAATAAAGCATTGACGCATTTGACCGGAAATGAGGTATATGTTGTAGGAGCCGGCCGGACAGACGCCGGAGTACATGCCAAATGTATGTATTGTCATTTTGATGTTCCTGCCATATTGGAAAATCCGGGTGAGTTGTTGTACAAATTAAACAGGTATTTTGATCAAGGCATAGTGTTTTACGAATTGTTAAAAGTAATACAGGATGCACATGCCCGTTATTCTGCAATAAGCAGGGAGTATCGTTATTATGTGCATACACTCAAAGACCCTTTTAAGATTTATTTTTCCTATTGGGTAAGACAGGATTTAAACATAGAGAAAATGAACCTTGCGGCAGAATTAATTAAAAGGCAAAAAGATTTTGAAAGTTTTTGTGCCGCACATTCACAAAACAAACATTACTTGTGTGATATTTACGAATCAAGATGGGAAAAGACAAATGATGGAGGATATGTGTTTATCATAAGGGCAAACCGTTTTTTGAGAAGTATGGTAAGGATACTTGTCGGAACATTGATAGACATTGGATTGGGGAAATTGACCATAGAAGATTTGGAGATTATTTTTGAGAAAAAAGACAGAAAACTGGCTTCGGCTACAGCGCCGCCGCATGCTTTGTTTTTGACGGATGTTCAATATCCGGGAGAAATTTTTATTGATAAATGAAAAAAGAAAAGAACGGATATTATTATTTGAAACGTATTCTGGCCTATTCGCGACCCTACAAAAAGATGGTTATATGGACCGTTTTGGTTACAATTATTTCCTCCATCTTGTCTCCATTGCGTCCGTATCTTTTAAAGTTGATGGTAGACAAAGCCATAGCCGCCAAAAATCTTGATGCGTTGAATGTATTGTTTGGCATTACATTGTCTGTCTTGTTGTTTGAAACCATTATACAATTTTTTCAAACATATTTTTCGAATTTATTGGCACAAAACATCATTTTTGACATACGTAAGGATGTTTACAATCGTTTATTGAAGTTTAAAACATTTTTTTTTAACAAAACCCCTGTAGGGACATTGGTGACACGTGTCGTTTCCGACATTGAGACCATCGCAGATGTCTTTTCACAAGGACTTTTAATAATGTCGGGAGATATTTTACAGATTTTTTTGGTACTTGTTTTTATGTTCTACACCGATTGGAAGTTGGCAATTATATCGCTGTTGCCAATTCCTTTAATGATATGGTCAACCAATGTATTTAGAAAATTTGTCAAAAGAAGTTTTCAAGAAGTCAGAACACAAATTTCCCGTTTGAATGCCTTTGTCAACGAACATGTCAGTGGAATGGCAATTGTTCAACTGTTTAACAGTGAGGCAAAAGAGTTTAAAAAATTTGAGAAAATCAATAAGGAACACAGGGATGCCCACATTAAAACCGTTTGGGCATATTCCGTTTTTTTTCCTGTGGTAGAAATGTTGTCGGCCTTGTCGTTGGCATTGTTGGTTTGGGTAGGGGCAAGAGGTGTGCTCGATAATTATGTTTCGCCCGGCGATTTGGTGGCTTTTATTCTTTACATTTATATGCTTTACCGTCCTATTAGAATTTTAGCAGACAGGTTCAACACCTTGCAGATGGGGCTGGTGAGTGCCGAACGTATATTTAAACTAATGGATGATAATGAAAATTTAGAACCCTGTGGAAATTATAAAAAAGATAAACTGACAGGCAAATTGTATATTGACCATTTAAGTTTTGGATATTCTGAAGAAACACTCGTATTACAGGAAATTTTACTTAAAGTAGAGCCCGGAGAAATGCTCGCTGTGGTTGGTAAAACCGGTTCAGGTAAAACAACATTGGTGAATCTATTACTCAAAATGTATCCTGTGCCGGACGGTAAAATTTTTATAGACGACATAGATATCAATCGTTATGATAACGAATTTTTAAGGAGCCGTATAGCATACGTGCCTCAAGATGTTTTTTTGTTTTCAGGCAGCATATATGATAACGTGACCATGTTTAACCCCGGCATAGCTCCTGATGATGTTGTCAAAGCAGCCAAAGAAATTGGCATTCACGAATTTATAGTTGCCTTGCCAGAAGGATATCATTACAAAGTGAAAGAAAGAGGACAATCATTAAGCTTAGGACAAAGACAATTGATAGCATTTTTGAGAGCATATATTGCCAATCCGGATATTTTGATATTGGATGAAGCCACAAGTAGTGTCGATTCTGAGACGGAATTATTGATTAAAAAAGCTACCGGAAAAATTACGCAAGATAGAACTTCCATCATTATCGCACATAGAATTTCCACAATTACCCGTTCGGACAAGATAATCGTTTTGGATAAAGGAAGAATTGTAGAAGAAGGAACCCACAAAGATTTGTTGCAAAAAGGAAAATATTATAAAAAGCTATATGAACTTCAGTTTTCAGAAATTGAATGAAATGATTCAATAATTTTCTTGCTTTACAAGACGACCATTTTTAAAGTATCTGATTCTTTTGACATTGCCATCAATATCCCAGTAAGTCCATTCGCCATCAGGCATACCATTGCGGTAAAAACCTTTTTCCCAAAGTTGTCCATTGGCATATTTGACATAATATTCCCCATGTTTGATCCCTCCTTCATAGGTGTATTTTAAAATAATCTCCTGGTTTCGGGTATTGAAATATTTTTCATCTCCATGTGGCAAACCATCTTTAAATGTTAACTCGCGGGCTTTGCGGCCTTTTTTATCATAATAAATCCAGAGTCCTTCCATTTTACCGTTTTTTACCAAACCTTCCATTTTTTTTAATTTAAATCCCGGTTGTTGATAAACGATATAATATCCATCAGGTATGCCGGATTTAAATGTATAATTCTCGATAGTTTGACCATCACTTAATTCGATGTCGTCACGAATCATGTATTCTTTCTGTCCCCATAATATTTTATATTCCTGGCAGAATACACTCCCTGACAATAAGATGCATAAAATCAGATATAATAGTTTATTTTTCATGAACGATAAGATTTTGAATATAATTGATGGCCAGATCGTATGAAAAAAGACCGGCCCCTGAAATAACTGCATTTGCTTTTGATCCGGTGATGGATTGATGGCGAAATGTTTCTCTCGAATAAATATTTGTAATATGCACTTCAACAACCGGGATTTCAACCGAAGCAATGGCATCGGCGATAGCAACGGAGGTGTGGGAATATGCACCGGGATTGATCACGATGCCGATGGCTTTATCCAGAAAGGCCTGTTGGATAAACTCCACCAATTGCCCTTCAAGATTTGATTGGCAGTAATTCAGCGATAAAGTGTTAAACTTTTTTTTCAATCTTTCAAAATATTCATCAAAACTTAACCGTCCATAAAGATGTATCTCTCGTTTCCCGATAAAATTCAGATTAACGCCATTGATAATCCAGATTTTTTCCACTTCTTTGTTTTATTTGCCATTACAAATATAGAACTTTTTGCAAGTGATGAAAATTTCTCTTACTTTTATTCTGTTTTTTATCGAGGGGAGATAAAATTAATGATGAATTCCATTGAAAGTTATATCCGTTCTTTTCAACGTTATTTGATGATCGAAAAAGGTCATGCCGGAAATACCGTGGAGGCATATGTCCGGGATGTCAAAAAATTTTTCGAGTTTTTGAGTTATCAATATTCCGGTATCAGCATCCGTCAGATTCATACAGAACATTTAACATCTTTTCTGAGTTTTTTATACGAATGCGGAATGGAAGCATCCTCACAGGCAAGAATCATATCAGGTTTGAAAAATTTTTTTCTTTTCTTGATGGATGAAAATATCATCGATGATAACCCCGCCGAATTATTGGAAACTCCCAAAATCGGAAGGAAACTTCCTACTGTATTGACAGTTGAAGAGATTGAAGCTATGTTGAAATCAATCGACATGAGTCATCCTGAAGGAGAGAGAAATGCAGCCATACTGGAGGTGCTCTATGGATCAGGGTTGCGTGTGTCTGAACTTGTACAATTAAAATTATCGCAATTATTTCCTGAAGAGGGATTTATACAAGTCATCGGAAAGGGAAACAAAGAGCGGCTTGTGCCTTTGGGAGAACCCGGTTGGCACCGGTTGAACATTTATTTGAATCAGGTCAGAAAGCATATTCCTGTCAAAAAAGGTTATGAAAATTATGTTTTTTTGAATCGACATGGCCGGCCACTTACCAGGCAAATGATTTTTATTATTATGAAAGACCTTGCCAAAAAAGCCGGTATAAAGAAAAGAGTCAGCCCGCATACATTCAGACATTCCTTTGCCACCCATCTTTTGGAAGGAGGTGCCGATTTAAGAGCCATACAAGAGATGCTCGGACATGAGAGTATAACAACCACAGAAATTTATACGCATATTGACGATACTTTTTTGAAAGAAAACATACATTTGTATCATCCAAGAAATAAAATGAAAATTTAAATGAATAAATTTTTACTTTTATACACAATTTTATTTTTATTGTCAAATGCAATTTCAGGAAAAGATGAAGAAAATCATTATCTGCACTCTATTGAATATATAGATAAAGTGGCATTTTTGGGACAATATGCCTACTATTTGGAATTAGAAGACGATACTTTTGACATCAATGATTTTTATATACATAAAAGTCAATATTTGTCACGTTTAAAACCTCTGGAAATCAATTATCGCAATTTAAACTTTACCGATAAATCATATTTGGTCTATATTAAATTGCATAACAACAGTATCCGGCGAGTGGAGTATTTTTTAGAAACGGCAAGACCGGTTACTGATTATGTTACATGCTACATTTTGTCAAAAAACGACACGTTGATACAATATGCCGGAGATAGATTGCGCTTTCGGCAAAAAAGTGTTTATTCAAGAAAACAATTATTCAGAATAGAATTTGCACCTTACGAAACAAAGGAAATAATTTTATACATGAAAAGTGACGGAGAGGTATTGAATGTTCCCTTGAACCTTTGGAATAAGGAAGAATTAATTGGGTTAACCGAAAAAGAAAACATACTTAACGGATTGTATTATGGTTTTTTGATTTGTGCCATGGTCATTTTCTCCTTTTTTTATTTTGCTCTCAAACAAAACCAATTTATCTATTTCGTAAGCTATATTTTATGGTTGTTTATGATGCAATTCAGTTTGGACGGATTTACCCACAAGTTGCTTTTCCCGGATTATCCTTTATTGGCCTCCAAAATGGTTTTAATTAGTGCCTGTTTGGGAGTAATGTTCCTGGCCTTATATGTCAGGTCATTTTTAAAATTATCTCTATATCCGTTATTTTTTAAAATCATCAATTTTTATATTTATTCATGCTTCATTTTGTTCATTCTCACAATTTTTTCTGGAGGAAAAGTGTTTGCCTTGATTTACCCTGTCATCAACGGACTAACCATCACGGCAGTATTTTTGATTTTTTATATGATTTACAGACTTTATTTTAAATATCACATCAAAATCGATCCGAATTTTATTTATGCACTTTTGTCAATTTCAACCGGCACATTAATTTTTTTGATGGGCAACATAAATGTATTGGAGAATACATTGTTTGTTCAGTTTAGTATGAAACTTGGCTCAGGGATGGAGGTTGCATTTTTATCCATTGCCATGGCTAATAAATATCGTGAATTTCAAGAGGAAAAAGAGAAAGCACAAGCCGAACTTGTCAAACAACTCAAAGAAACTAACAAAATAAAAGAAGAAATCAATATTCAACTTGAAAGAACTATTCAAGAGCGTACAAAAGAGTTGAAACAAAAAAACGAAGAGATATACAGTAGTTTGCGATATGCGAGACGAATTCAGGAGGCATTGAATGATTACACAGGAGTTTTCAAGAGTTATTTTCCGGATTCGTTTGCCTATGTTTTACCGAGAGATATTGTCAGTGGTGATTTTGTCTGGATCAACACAACCACGACCAATAAAGGCAAAAAATACTTTGTGTTTGCATTGGCTGATTGTACCGGTCACGGGGTTCCCGGGGCCATGATGAGTATATTGGCTACCAATGTTTTAAATCAATCGTTAAGAGAACCGTCGGTTAATTCTCCTGCCGAGGCCTTATATTTTCTTGATGAAAAAGTTAATCAAGCATTGAAACAAATCAATCAAAAAGGTGATATCAAAGACGGATTGGACATTGCCCTTTGCGGTTACGATACTGTTGACAAAGTTTTGTATTATGCCGGAGCAAAAATTTCTATGTTGGTTTATCAAAATAATGAACTCAAAAAAATAAAAGCATCCAGGTGCACTATTGGATATAGTTATCAAAACAATGAAAAACATTTTGAAAACATACCTATCGAAATTCAGCCTGGGGATTGTATTTATCTATTCTCTGACGGAATAGTGGATCAGTTTAATGAAGAAGATACGGAAAAATTTAAAATTTCACGACTCAAAGAAACTATCTTGAAAGTGGTAGATCTGCCTATGGACTTGCAAAAAGAGATTATATTAAAAACCATCGAATCATGGAAAGGGAAAGCACCCCAAACAGATGATATTTCAATGATTGGCATAAGATTTCAATAATATCATGTTTACTCCTAAAATTTATTTTTCTAATTGAAAGCATAAATGAGAAAAAATAAAAAAATGCTTCAATAAATTGGCTATTTTTGAATTCTCAAAAACCTTTCATATTCATGGAGCCATATCATTTTTTCCTTTCTAAAATAGAACAAAATAATGTCATCCTTGAAGCTGATGAATGGAAACATGCACGAAAAAGTTTGCGATTGGGAAAAGGCGATAAATTTTTCACCACCGACGGAAATGGTACACTTTATCTATGTGAGATTGAAACAATTTGTAAAGACAAAGGAGAGGGGAAAATAATTTCGTCACAATTTTTCGAAAAAGACATCCCGGAATTGATAATGGTTTTTGGTATCTTAAAACATCCCGACAGGATGGAATGGATGATAGAAAAATGTACAGAACTGGGAGTTGCCAAGTTTATACCGGTGATAACCCAAAACACTATTAAAAAAAACATTAACTTGGAACGTTTGCAACGTTTGATTTTGGCAGCATGCAAACAATCAAGAAAATTATTTTTCCCGGAATTGATGGGGTTGCTGAGCATAGAAGAAGTATTTCAAAAATTCGACATAAAAAACAAATTCATTGCCCATTGTTATCAGGACAATGAAAAAAAACATATATCATCATTACCCAAAGGAAATACCATGATATTAATTGGTCCGGAAGGGGATTTTACACCCGGTGAGATAAAAATCGCTCTACAATCTGGGTTTAAATCGTTATCTTTAGGGAATGACCGGTTAAGGTCTGAAACAGCAGCAGTTTTTGCCGCATCTGCATTTAAAATTATTAATTTTACAAAAACAAATTCTTAGAACATATGCGAGCCGTTAAATATTTTGCATTTAAATTATTTTTCTTTTACTCGATATTAATGATGTCGCAAATGAACGGAGGTCCGCAATTGGCAGTGCTGAAATATTCAGGTGGAGGTGACTGGTATGCCAATCTTGAAACATCATTGCCCAATCTAATTAAGTTTTGTAATAAAGAATTAGGCACCAACATTCAACCCGACCAAGCCATAGTTGAGCCCGGTAGTAAAGATATTTTCAATTATCCTTACGTACATTTGACAGGCCATGGCAATGTCTTGTTTTCACCCGAAGAGGTTGAAAATCTCAGAAAATATCTTATTTCGGGAGGGTTTCTCCATATATCCGACAATTATGGGTTAGATCCTTTTATTCGCAGAGAATTGAAAAAAATTTTCCCCGATGAAGAGTTGGTAGAACTTCCATTTAACCATCCTATTTATCATCAAAAATTTTCATTTCCCAATGGCTTACCAAAAATTCACGAACATGACAATAAACCGCCTCAAGGATTCGGAATATTTTACAATGGACGACTTGTAGTGTTTTATGATTATGAATGTGATTTGGGCGATGGATGGGAGTCGCCGGAAGTCCATCATGACAGTGAAGAAACAAGGTTGAAAGCATTAAAAATGGGAGCCAATATTATCTCTTATGTTTTTACACAGGTCAATTAAATCGATTTATTTAGGAATTCAAGAATAAATTCTTGTAAATTGATAATTTTGAAGTTAGATTTATTTCTTTGCAATAAACTCAAAACATGAAACCATCCTCAGAATTATATGATTTAATCCAATCCATGACGAAATCGGAAAAGCGTTATTTTAAGCTTTTTGCTTCCCTTCAATCAGGAGATAAAAACTATCTGAAAATTTTCGATACGCTTGAATCTCAAAAAGTTTTTAATGAAGAAGAATTAAAAGAAAAGTTTAAGAACGAAACATTTATCAAGCATCTACCATCAGAAAAAAATCATTTATACAACAATATCTTAAAAAGTTTGCGAAATTTTCATTCTGATAAAAGTGCATCGAATCAACTTCAGGAACAGCTCAGAAACATTGAGATTTTATTTAAAAAAGCATTATACAAGCAATGCGATAAATTGATCAAGAAAGCAAAAAAATTGGCCTACAAATACGAAAAATATTATTACCTGCTTGACATTATTGATTGGGAAAAGCTATTGCTGGAAGAAAAATATCAACAAGGGATTTTCGACCGTCAAATGAAAGAATTGGTGGATGAAGAAGCCGAATGTGTGGAGAAACTTAATAATCTTGCCGAATATCACATGCTTTATTCCAAAATTCTTTATGTGTACAGGCGTCAAGGATTTATCCGTACAAATGAAGATTTGCAATTGGTCATGGAAGTTCAAAACCATCCATTGATCAAAGGCAAAGGAACGACAAAATCCGTCAAAGCAACCACCGCTTGTTATTTTATTCAAGGATTATGTGCTTTGACAGCAAGAAATTTTAAACAAGCAAAAAAAAATTTTGAAACAGTCAAGAAAATTTTGGAAGACAATCCTCCCATTATGGAGGAAGTTCCCAAACGTTATTTAAAAACGCTTAACAATCTGCTCACTGTATATTTGAACCTTAAAGATCTTGAATCATTTAAAAAAACTTTAATCTCCATTGAGGACCTAATGCATAACCCACTGTTTGATAGCACCGATATTCAAATTAAGATTTTTTCAACAGTTAGCATGGGCCGTTTATTGCTTTGCCAAATACAGGGAAATTTCGAAGAAGGCAAAAAATTGATTGAGGTTATTGAGGAAAGAATCAAAGATTATTCCGATAAAATATCAAAAGAAGAAATTATACTATTACACTATACCATTTCAGAATTTTATTTTGTTTTTGAAGATTATCGTTCGGCATTACGCTGGATAAATTACGTGTTAAATGACAACGAAGCATTTTTGCGACAGGATATTTATGCTTTTGCCCGATTATATAATCTTATCATACATTATGAATTGAAAAATTACGATTTATTGCAATATTTATATCCGGCCACATTACGATATGTAAAGAAAAGAAAAAATATTTTGAAATTTGAAATGGAGTTTCTGAAGTTTTTCAAAAAGATTATGAATGAAAATATAAAAACCAAGCAGCGGAAGCAATTATTCCGGGATTTTAAAAAAAAGATGATTGAATTATTTGAAAATCCCAACGAATCGGCCGTATTGCAGTATTTTGATTTTCTTGCCTGGATCAATTCCAAAATCGAAAATACTTCTTATGTCAGAACATACAGTATAGAAAAGAAAGAGTATTTTTCTTATGAATAATGTTTCTTGCTTTATTCCGTTTTGATAAATCTATGATGATAAATTTGTTGCGTGTTTTTGAAAATACTTAGAAAGTAAACGCCTTGTGAAAGATTTGAGATATTGATGCTTCCTGGTAATTGCACCTTCATATGCATCACTTCTATGCCATTAACCTGATAAATTTTGATGCTCGCGTCAACCGGCTTATCTGTATGGATGTAGAGAGCATCTTTGGCAGGATTGGGATGCAGTTGGACTTTATCATGAATGGTTGATTCTAAAATACCATTTTGACACATAATGATAAACACGCTGTCTTGATACAAAATATTGCATGAATTCGTATCGGTTAAATTTACTGACCAATAATAATATTGTAAAAATTCCATGACATAATATGTGCTCACACCGGAGCTTCCGTTGCTCCATTGTATGTTGCTGAATGATTGATGATTTGTAATGCTGAGCCAAAGTGTGTCACTCCAACAAATAGTGTCGGGAGAGTTTATAATCGGTTGAATGGGAGTATGGAAAGTTACCTGAATGGTGTCTGTGTGCCAAACGCAGCCGTTTGAATCGGTAACTTGTGCATAGAGGGCCGTATCTTGATGGACATAAATTGTGTCGGATAGAAGAACATTATTCCAAATAACATTATTAAAGTTAAAAAATAACAATGAATCTATGCTAAGCATAATGGAATCTTGCAAATAACAGGCAGTTTCGGGAATTTTAAGAATAACAGGTTGAAATGAAGGGAAATTTTGTATCGTAACCGTGTCGGAATAATAATCACATCCGAGCGAATCGGTGCCTTGATAAAAATAAATTCCCGGAAATGCCGTAATGTTTGGAATTGTGTCATTTGTATTCCAAATAACTGAAACCAGACCCGGGTGTGAACCTAATAAAACAGAATCTCCCGGACATATGAACAGTCCCGGAGTAACAGTTACGGAAACATTCCCCAATTGGCTTTTCAAAACGTGAAGTGTGTCGGAGGTTGAATAACAACCGTTGGTGTCTGTTACCGTAACAAAATATTTACCCGAATCCGTTATTGCTATGGAAGTTGAGGTTGAGCCATTGCTCCACAAATAATTGACATATCCGCTATCTGCCTGTAGCCATAATGTGTCACCCGGGCAAAGTACAGCAACACCTGTGCTGTCGATAAAAGGAACGGGATTCGGTGCATTGACGAAGTTTACTGAAACCGTGTCGGAGTATACATCACAACCATAGTTGTCTTTGGCAGTAAACCAGAACAAACCGCTGCTGTCCGGCACGATTTGATGTGTGGTGTCTCCCGTATTCCAATTCACCTGATTTAAAGATATTCCGGCTTTTAAAACCACACTGTCTCCTTGACATACTATGGTGTCGCCGACAATCAGGATGTTGGTGGCCGGATTGGGAATAAAAATGGAAACTGTGTCCGATTTTCTTATACAACCGTTGGAGTCAATTGCTGTCACAAAATAAGATGCATTGTCAAAAACCAATATCGAGTCATTGTTATTGCCATTATTCCAGTTATACGATACAAATCCCTGAGGAGCAACGATCCATGCAGAATCTTGTGGCACATTACAGAAGGAGCCGAAAGATTAAATGAAGGAGCTGGATAAACTTTCAGAAAAACTGTGTCGGATCTTGCAGGGCAACCTTTCTGGTCAATGACATTTAAAACATAATTTCCTTGATATTTTATCCAAATCCCTTGAGTATTTTTACCGTTGTTCCATTGATAACTATTATAGGTAGCCATGGATTGCAGATAAACAGAATCATAGTCGCAAATGGCAACTGTGTCTGAATAATTTAGAACGACCGGAGGTTGAGGCTTGCAAATGATACTGAAAAAGCCGTCATAAAACGATCCTCCATAATTGGTTTGGTGGGCTCCGGGGGTAGTAATACCATTGGTATTGTCAGTATAGCCACCTAACACAATTCTTAAACTGTCCAAAACTTTGACGGTGATTCCAAATTCGTTGCCGGAACCTCCGTAATATGTGCCGTAAATTTTATTTCCCAAACTGTCAAAAATCAATAAAACATTGTCAAAACCATTGGCAAGGATTTTTTGAAATGCTCCGGGTGTAATGAGTGTATTGTTTGAGGCAGTGTGTCCAAAAACATATATTTTGCCATCGTGTAAATCTATTCCTCTTAAATATTCCACTTGTGAACCTCCGATATAAGTGCTCCAAAACAATTGACCATTTTGTGGATTAAATTTGGCCAGAAAACCATCTACCAATCCATTGATGTTGGTTTGATAAGAACCGGTTGTTGCTATTCCGTTAGGACTTTCTGTATAACCGGAGAAGTAAGGATTGCCGTAATCATCCAAATCGAGGGAATAAAAAAACTCGGCATTGGGTCCACCAAAATAAGAACCCCAAATTAACCAACCGCCGGCAGACCATTTGCTGATAAATGTTTCATAGTTGCCGGCAGGCGAAGGTTGATGTGTGCCCGGCGTTGCGATATTGTTTGCCCCTATTGTGTTTCCGCCAACAAACACTTCTCCGGCAGCATTGACGCGGATACACATGGGCTCATCGTATTGTCCGCTGCCGTAATAAGTTCCATATAATAATGTGCCAGAAGTGTCAAATTTGGACCAAAAACCGATCTCCGGACCCGAAAAAACGTTGGAATATGATCCGGGAGTTGCGATGGATCCATTGCTTCGTGTATGTCCGGTTACGTATATAATACCATTTCTGTAATCCAGGTCATTGATTAGGTCATGATCATTGCCTCCATAATATGTGCTCCATTTCAGCTGACCGTTTGGTTTAAACATGGCAAGAAAAGCATCATCCGTACTTGCCAAAAATGTCTGATGTGCTCCCGCAGTGGCAATTCCGGTATTGCTCATTGTACTTCCGCCCACAATGATATTGTTGGCATTGTCAATAACCCCACTGTATGCCAATTCCACTCCCGGACCTCCAAAGTACGTACCCCATAAACGGGTGCCGTTTGAGTCAAATTTTGCAATGAATACATCATAATCTTGTTGGAATGTTTTGTGAGCGCCGGGAGTGGCTATATTGTTCGGACTTAATGTATAGCCAATGGTTATGATATTTTTTTGTTGATCAGTCAATACTTTATACAAATAATCAATATTGTTTCCTCCGTAAAAACTACCGTATTTTAACGAGTATTCGACCGGATCGATGATGATTGTGCCGGAATAATCAGGCCAGCTGTATGTAATTAGGTTTGATTTGGCATCGATTTCTACAATTTCGTCAATTCTTTCATAATTTTCATTGTGTATTTCAGGAATATGTTCTTGTAGCATTACATCGCCTTTGGTTAAAATCAAATGGTTGTTGTCTTTGGTCACTTTGGCGTTGGATCTGATTGTGAGCGTCCCCCTTTTTCCCGAACGAATAATAATGTCATACTTGATTTTTTCGTTTTGAAGATAAAATCTTAAGACAATATTTTTTGTCTTATTGTAATAATAAATCGTATCAAAGCCGGCAATTTTGAAAAATTGATTGTTTTTATAATAATATAAAACATCATTTATTTCTATTGAAGAAGAAATTTTCCAATCATCTCCCAAATCCAATGATATTTTTTCAACATTCAAATCCCATCCGGTAGTGTCATAATGGCAATTATTCTGTTTCACTGCCGGAAATGTCAATAGGAAATAAAACTCTATAGAATTGCCGGTAAATCCGATTGCGTAATTACTTGTTTGTGTGAAAAATAGAATATTTTGATTATGTATAAATCCTTCGTTTTTATAAAAATGACCATTAAAACCGGTTGATTCGAGCGCGAAGAATATTAAAATGTTTAAAACTAATACCGATATTTTTAATTTTTGAATCATTGAATTTTTTGCCGGATTGAAAATTTGTATGTAAAAATACGAAAATCTGAAAAAATGCCATTTCATGTACATTATTACTTTAAATTAAAATACTTTTTTCAAAATATTCTAAACAATGCTTTTGTTTTGATATGAGAAATTTTGATTTAAAAGCGTTTTTTTATTTGTTTCAAAAAGAAAATGTCAACTAAGCGAACATGAAATAATTTTTAAAAAAAATTTGATAAGCGGGCAACCATCAAAAAAATTTTTCGTTTATTTTGAAAAAGTGATACATTCATAATAAAAATTAACGATATGAAAAAAATTTACTTATTATTAAGTTTTCTTCTATTTGCAAAAATATCGTTCGGTCATAGTGTACAAGTATATTATTGTTCCAGCTGCAATGGTGACCTGAGAATATTTTTTGAGCACTGGCACGGGATCTGAGAATCCTAACACTACTACTATGACAATTTCTATTACCATCAACGGTAATACAACTACTCAAACAGCACCCCCCAATGGCTCTTTCATGAATGTGCCGGCTAGTCAGATTGGGAATTATGGTTGTACGACCAATCCTGTGTTTGTTTCAAGTTGCCCGAATTCTGCCAATAAATATAATGATTGGGTTTATTATGATTACAAAAACCTTCCTTGTGGTGTGCCGATTTCATTTACGATCATAAGCGGAAACACTGTTTTCACAGATGATTGTGGTGGTATGTATCCGGTTACTGTCAATTTTACCATACCTTGTCCTCCTCCGCCCATAGGAACTGATGTTCATGTATGCGCCGGACAGCCCTCCCAACCAATCAATATACCGGCTACTGCCACTTGGACCAATAGCAATCCGGGTATAGGACTACCTGCCAGTGGCGTTGGACCCATTCCTTCTTTTGTTCCCCAAGGAGGTCCGGGAACAACGGCAACCATTACATATAACTCCGGTTGTGGCAGCGGTTCATTTAATATCATTGTTGATCCTGCACCCACGGCTAATTTTTCTACATCCTTCTCTTTATCAGGTCAAGGTAATTCAGGATGCTTATATGAAACTGTTAGCTTCACAGATTTGTCACTGCCCTATCCGGGTGGAGGTGGAACCATTACATCCTGGCAATGGGATTTTGGCGATGGCAATACTTCTACTCAACAAAACCCTACGCATCAGTATACTACGCCGGGTACTTATACAGTGACACTGACTGTGCAGGAAAGTGGTAGTGCCAATTGTCCCGGGATTTATCAAACACAAATTACTCTATATCCTGTTCCTACAGCTGCATTTACCGTGGCAGACATATGTCAGAACATAGCCGCTCAATTTGTTGATCAATCTACTGTAGCGGCTCCAAGCACGATAAGCGGATGGAATTGGAATGTGGGCAATGGCCTTTTTACTTCGACGCAACAAAATCCAAGCTACAATTTTTCATCTTACGGGACTTTTCCCATCAATCTACAAGTTTCTACCAATCATGGATGCACGGCAACTACATCGGGGAGTATCACAGTTTATGAAGTACCACAAGCATCATTCACAACCAATGATATATGTGTAGTCAATGCTGCTCAATTCATAAATACATCCTCATACAATAGTGGCACGCCCAATTATTATTGGGATTTTGGGGATGGTAATACTTCCTCACAACAGAGCCCTTCTCATCTATATGCAAATGCAGGCACTTATAGCGTGAAGTTAAAAGTAGTAGGAACATTCGGCTGTGCCGATTCAATTACTCAAAACATCAATGTTTACCCACAACCTTCGCCATCATTTACATACAGTGGCACAATGTGTGAAAATTTCCCCGTCACATTTACCAACACGACACCTGCGATTCCAAACAATACGTTATATTGGTTTTGGGATATGGGCGATCAGACCCCTGTTCAAACCACGCAAAATGTCACACACACCTATGCCAATCCTGCATACGGACCGTTTAATGTCAAATTGAAAGTATCGACCAACTATGGATGTTCCGATTCGGTGACGGTGCCTGTTTACATCAACGAAGTGCCCGATCCGGCATTCACCACACAAAACATTTGTATATACGAGCAGGCACAATTCAACAATCAGACGGTATTCAACAGCAACCCTGCCATATTGCATTATGCGTGGGATTTTGGCGACGGCAACACATCGACACAGACATCTCCTTCGCATTCATACAATCCGTTCGGGATGTATACAGTGAAACTGGTGGCATATACCGACAGCGGCTGTGCCGATTCGGTGACACACAACATATATGTATCGCCCCAGCCGGTGGCCGACTTCACGGTGGCCGACGATTGCCGTGACGTTCCGGCACAATTTACGGATCAATCCACGGTAGCATCGCCTCACAGCATCGTGGGATGGAACTGGGACTTTGGCGTGAACCCGCCTGCGGGCTCCACACAACAGAATCCGAGTTACTTATATCCCAACAACGGCACCTTCAACGTAACGTTGATAGTGACGAGCGACAGCGGCTGCACCGACACCATCACCAAGCCGACCGTTCGATATGCCGTACCGGTTGCCAACTTTAGCTTCACCGAAGTATGTGAATACGACTCAGCCATTTTTGCGAGCACGTCCACGATCAACAATCCCGGCGTGATCACACAATTTATATGGAACTTTGGCGACGGTTCGCCATTGGTCAACATACAGAATCCGAAGCATAAGTATAGTCAATGCGGCCCGTACAACGTAACGTTGATAGTATCGAGTGCCAACGGATGTGTAGACGACACCACGAGGACGATTAATATACACGATCAGCCGTTGGCAGATTTCATTGCCGACACGGTGTGTGTGAACGGTCCGGTGACATCGTTTACGGATCTGTCTACGGTTCAATGTGGGGATGTGGTAAATGGGTGGCAGTGGGACTTCAATCCCGGGATGAGTAACCTGCAGAATCCTGTTCATGATTATAATCAGGACGGATATTTTCCGGTGACCTTAATTGCCACATCGAGTTTTGGTTGTAAAGACACAGTGACGAAGAACATACGGGTGTATGAGAAGCCGCAGGCAGCGTTTACGGCTGATACTACGGCCTATTGTCATCCGTATTGCACGCAGTTTACGGATATATCGACCTCGGCGAGCACGGGGATAGTGTCTTGGGACTGGAATTTTTACAACGGAGAGACCTCACAGAGTGCGATGCCGATGATATGTTTTGAGAATGAGAGCGCCGTGCTGCCGAAGTATTATGATGTAAGGTTGATAGTGTCGAACGGATACGGCTGTTACGACACGATAGTGAAGAAAAACTTTATTACGGTATGGCCCAAGCCGTTGGCGGACTTTACCTTCGGACCGCAGCCGACGGATATTTATGAGAGCGAGATAGATTTTGACAATTTAAGTATCGGAGGGGATTATTTCACCTGGAACTTTGGAGACGGAAATATGTCGAATTTGATAGAACCGATGCATTTATATGCCGATTCGGGCAATTATCTGGTAACGTTGTATATTGAAAATGATTGGGGTTGCAGCGACACAGTGTCAAAACCATTGAGGATCGAACCTGATTTTGCGGTATTCATTCCCAATGCATTCACACCGGATGGAGACGGAGATAATGAAACGTTCTTTTTGAAGGGCTATGGGATAGTGGAGGACGATTTTCAATTTATGATATTCAACCGATGGGGAGATATGATATATTACACAGAAAAATTTGAGCCCTGGGATGGAAAAGTAGATGGCAAATTAGCGCCACAAGGAGTATACATTTACCGGATTATTCTAAAAGATATATTTGATGTGAAACATGAATACATTGGAAATGTCAATTTGATCAGGTGACATTTTTAGAGAATTCATAAAGCGCTATAGCCGCAGCAGCGGAGACATTCAAAGAGTCAAAGTCCCCTTTCATGGGGATTTTGATTTTATAGTCACTTAATTTTAACAAATCTCTGTGAATGCCTTCATGTTCGTTTCCTAAAATTAACGCACAAGGAAATCCGGGTTTAAGACGGTTGTCGAGATCGATATTTCCTTTCTCTGTTATTGCATAAATGGTAAATCCTGAAGATTTCAAATATTGAATTGCTTGTGTCATGGAATTGACTTTTGCCATGGGTAACTTATTCAGTGCACCTGCAGAACTTTTGATAGCATCGGGTGTTATGGCAACAGAATTTTTCCTTGGAACAACCACTAAATTTACACCGAAACAAAATGCTGACCTGCAAATGGCACCAAAGTTTTTTACGTCTTGAATTCTGTCTAATATCAAAACAAATGGAAGAATCCCATTTTCAAATAATTGAGGAATAAAATTTTCCAAATCTACAAGAGGGATAGGAGTTGTAAGAGCAACAATACCTTGATGATTCTTGGCATACAATCGTAAACGGGTTTCCGGCACATCCTGGGAAGGGATTTTATGCCGTTTAATAAGTTTTCTGAGTTCGGTCAATTTTTCATGACGCATACCTTTTTGCAAGTAGATTTTTTCTATGTTTTTTCCGGCTTTTATGGCTTCAATCACCGGATGTATGCCATAAATAATAAATGAATCCATTGATTTTGATTAAGGTAAATATAATTGTCCTGTTCTCCAACCTTCTACAATTCTATACCACAAAGATTTGTAATCGGCATCTCTTATCAGGTAATAATCATTAGCAAATGGAGAGTTGGGTTTGGCTTTGAAATCAAATGAAAAAGAAAGTGCATTGTTTTCTTGACCGTATAGCCAGCGTTCGGTTAAATTGTTTTTATAGATCAAAGAAGGAGGGCCGAAAACTACATAAATTATTCCCCTGTCGGTTTTCCAACCTTCGGTATAAGAAGTGAAAAAAAGGTTGGCTTGTTCAACTCGGGTAAAATATTTTTTGATCAACTCGGAAGATCTTGCATATGATCCGGTAATTTTTAACCAGAAATTGTCAAATTCTTCTTTTGGATTGGCAGCATTTTGAATTTTCTCAAATTCTTTCATGGAAGAAATATAACGAATGGGATAAATCATATCGTTGATTTGAGATGGCTTGGGAAAGGTTTCATAACCTGAATATATAAATAAACCGTTATTGTCTGTAGTTTGGTTAGAAAAGCCAATTAATCCACGGTGATTTTGAATAATTATATCTGCTTCATGGTTTGTCAGCCGAATGCTGTCGGTGTAAATTTTTTTCAATTTAATTTGAGGAGTTTCGTAGATAAAAGGTGGTAAGGCAGGAGGGACATCATCAATAAAGTATTTTACGTATATTTTGTCATAAAAAAATGAATAAATTTTTACTTTCGTAAGTAAGCTTGAGGGGGCATAATTGTTTGTGATGAAGTTATTCATAGAATCTTTGAGAAGAAAATATTGTTCATTTCCATTGCCTGATTTATCCAACAATAAATAATGCCAATATGGGTTGTTGCGTTTTTCATCGATAATCAACAGGTTTATCTCTTTTAATTCACCTGATTTACAGGGGAGGTCTATCCATGTGACAATCATTTGATTTTCGTTTATGTCGGGTAATGTTATTTGTAACTTTTTAACAAGAGTGTCATATTTTTGAATATTTTTGGAATTGTTGGCAAGATGAAAGGTTAAGAATGCCTTATATAAAGTGTCGTTAGGCAATTTCTGAAACAATAACCTGGAAGATTCGAGGAAGATATAAATCCGTGAACTGTCCGGATGATGATGATAAACCTTAAATTGCGGAAAAAGAGCCGTAGGGTCGTTGCTGTAGATGTACGAAATGTTTTTGCGGTTTAATTTTTCAGTACTTTGACAATGGAATGTCACTATGGCAAAAAATATTAAGCCCGTCAAATAAAAAATATTGTTAAATTTCATCTTGTTCATCTTCTACATCATTAAAACTGCTGTCTTGTTTTGTTAAGTCATCACTACTGTTGAGTTCGTATAATAATGCGTCTTGATAGCGACCGGGAAGTTTTTTGGTAGTAGATGCCCCCATCTTTTTTAAATTTTCCATTTGCCTTATGAGATTTCCTTTTCCTGTGAATAATTTTTTCTTTGCGTTATCAAAATGATTGTTAAGAGTATTCATTGTTCTTTCTATATTTTCGATGTCTTCTAAAAAACCGACAAACTTATTGTAAATCTTACTTACACTCTCGAAAACTTTTTTTGCATTGATATTTTGTTTTTCTATTCGCCACATGGTTTCGATGGTTTTTAGTGTAGCCAATAGTGTTGAAGGGGTTACTATTACCACACCGTTTTTCCAGCCTTCTTCAAAAATTTCAGGTTTTGCACGCATGGCAACACCAAATGCAGATTCAATGGGGACAAACATCAGGACATAATCGGGCGTATTTAATTCAGAAACAGAATAATATGCTTTTCCGGCAAGAGATTTAATGTGATTGGACATGGAAGTTAAGTGGTCAGAAAGGTATTCTTGCATTTTTTGTTGGTCTTCGGCATTAACATAGTTTTTGTATGCGGTTAAAGAAACTTTTGAATCAATTATTAGATGTTTATTTTCGGGCAGGTAAACAATGGCATCCAAAATAACGCTTTTACCTTCGATGTTTTGAAATTTTTTTTGGGTTTCATATTCTTTGCCTTTTTGTAAACCGGATGCTTCCAACACTCGCTCTAATACTAATTCTCCCCAGGTTCCTTGTTTTTTTGTGTCGCCTTTGAGCGCCGTTGTAAGTTGATGCGCTTCTTCGCTCAAACTTTTGTTTAGTTCGTGCAATAGATTGAGTTGTTCTTTTAATGAGCTTTGTTCTTTAAATTGTTGTATGATTTTGGCTTCAAAATCCTTTCTCAATTCGTCAATTTTTTCTTTAAAAGGGTTTAAGATGTTGCTTAGTTTTTCTGCATTTTCTTTTTCAAGATCTTTCACATTGGTTTTTAAAATTTCTTGGGAGATATTTTTAAATTGTTCTTTAAGCGACTCTACCATATTTTCTTCTTTTTTCAACAGAGCAAGCAATTCGGCTTCACGTTGCTTGTATCTTTCTTCAAAAACTTTTTTTTCGTTTTCCCTCTCGGTTTCCAGCATTTTTAATGATGCTTCCAGGGCGCTGTTTTGTTTTTGCAAATTATTTATTTCTTCTCTAAGCAGGGCAATCTGTTGTGTCAAATCATTATTTTGCTTTGTCAATGAAGTTACTTGATATTCCAAAAGTGGGAATTTTTCTATTTTTGCTTTATCTTCTTCAGATATGGCATTCTTTTTATTGGAAAAAAATTTTAGCAAATAAATTATTCCTATAACAAAAACAGCAATTATTATGATTGTCAATAAAATTGCACTATCCATAGATTAGAAAAAATTTATCAGTAAAATTAAGCAAAACTCTTAAATACCTAAAGTAAAAATATTTTCAAATTCATTTTATCTTTTGGCAATATAATTGGATTTTTGCAACAAGTTTGTAAATATGAAAGAAAAAGAAATTGTGTTGTTAGTGCCCGGGAATTGGAAGCAATATGAATTGCTTGATTGTGGGGATTTCATCAAAATAGAAAATTTCGCAGGGGTCATAACCATACGTCCTGAACCTCAAGCCATTTGGAGGTTGTCGAAACCTTTGGAATATTGGAAGAAAAAGGCCCATTGGCAATTTCTGCCTACAGGGCCTCAAAACGGCAAGTGGACTTCATTGAATAAAGCTCCTGAAAAATGGACCATTGAGTATCGTCCGCAAGGTATTCAAAAGGCAATAAAAATGAGATTGTCTCTTACTCAGTTTAAGCACGTAGGGGTATTTCCCGAACAAGCAGAGAATTGGGATTATATCGTAAATATAACAAGCCATTGGACGCAACCTTTCAAAGTGTTGAATCTTTTTGCTTATACCGGTGGAGCATCATTAGCAGCAAAATTGAGCGGTGCGGATGTTTATCATGTTGATGCCATCAGGCAGGTAGTGACCTGGGCAAATGAAAATCAGATTTTGACCGGTGTGCGCGATATACGTTGGGTAGTTGAAGATGCCATGAAGTTTGTCAAAAGATTAAAAAAAAGGGGAGAAAAGTTTAATGGTATTATCATGGATCCCCCTGCATTTGGACATGGCCCCAAAGGTGAAACATGGAAGTTGGAACGCGATTTGAGAGATTTGTTGGACATTACTTTTGATTTGTTGCATCCGGACAGAGCATTTTTTTATAATTAACACTTATTCGTTGGGCTTTTCATCGGTGATTTTACATAATCTGGTGAAAGAAAAAGCCGGACACGCAGAAAACTATGAATGGGGCGAATTGGGTTTAAAAGATGCATTTGGCAAAATTCTTCCTTTGGGAGTTTTTGCAAGATTTTACAAATAAAATCTTAAGTTTTTTGTTACATTTAGAGTTGATTTTAAATTTCCTTATATTTTTGCAAAACAAAAAGTAAATTTTTATGGAAAATCCCGAAAAAAATCCCGGAAACTCAAATCAGGATTCCAAAAATGTAAAAAAATCCGGACAACCGGTATGGTTGATACTCGCGTTGTTGTTTGCCGGGCTTGCCATAGTTGAAGCATGGTTTCTATTCAATCAAAACAAGCAGATTCAAGTTGTTGTTTCAGAAAATGTGGATCTAACCAGGGAAAAAGAAGAAGTTGAGGCAGAATTGAAAGAAATGTTGCAACAATATGAAAACCTGAAAACTGATAACGCACAGATGCAAGCACAATTGGAAGAACAAAAACAAAAAATTGAAGAGTTGCTGAAACAAGCCGAAAAACACAAAAACGACGCTTATATCATTGCTAAACTTAAGAAAGAAACTGAAACTTTGAGACGAATCATGCAAGGATATGTCAGAACCATAGATTCGCTAAACACGGTCAATAAAAAATTGAAAGAAGAAAAAGAAATGGTTAGTCAAGCACTCGAACAAGAAAAATCAAAAAGTCAAATGCTTGAAAAAACGAAAGAAGAGCTATCTCAAAAAGTTACGGTAGCTTCCTATTTAAAAGCCGTCAATATTAAGGCATTTGGTGTAAAAGTTAAGAATGACAATACCGGAAAAGAACTAAACCGTGCCAAACGTATTGATAAAATTCGTGTTTGTTTTACCATTGCAGAAAATAAAGTAACCGAACCCGGGACGAAATATCTTTATTTAAGAATTTTGACACCGGACGGAAAGGTGCTTCCTTATCAAAATGATGAGTCAAATTTGTTTACATTTAATGGAGTTAAAGGAATTTTTAGCGATCGAAAATCCATTAATTATCAAAATGAAGAAACTGAAGCATGCTTAGATTGGGCTAAACCAAATGATGATTATGAATTTTTGCCGGGTGAATATGTCTTGGAAATTTATTGCGATGGGGTAGACATAGGACGTACTAAATTAACCTTGAAATAATCAAAATTTTCCATAACTTCAAATTATTCTTCATCTTTTATTTGTCTTGATTATGTATTTATTGAAGGTATGATGTTTTAATAATGCCATTTTAATTAAACAGGATTAAAGAGAAATAAAATGACTGAAGACAAATTTTTTACTACAGTATTTTTTGAAGTTCGAATAAATTTCTAATGTGGTAAGTGGCTTTTCGTTGGTCATGAGGGCTGAAGTATATTTGATCGATACCGGCATTTCTTGATCCTTCGATATCAGCTTCGTAGTCGTCGCCAATCATAACAATTTTTTCTGCCGGAGTATTCAGTCGTTTGAGCGTATATTTGAAAAAACGCAAATCCGGTTTATTGTAACCGATTATTTCGGAAATAAAGACATGCTGAAAGAAATGATGAATTCTGCAATTTTTTAGTTTTATCCATTGCACTTCTTTGAAACCATTGGTAGCAATGTGCAATAAATAGCCCTTATGAGAAAGATATTGCAAGATTTCATAAGTGCCGGGCAACAATGAAGTTTTCATTGGCGAACGTTTAATGTATTCGTCGGCAAATTCTTCAGCCATGGACGGGTTGTGAATTTTGAATTTTGCAAGGGTCAACCGGAATCTTTCGGTGCGAAGATGCTCCTTGCCAATTTTGCCTTCACGGTATAGTTGCCAAAGTTTTTGATTTATCGAAAGATATGCCGGATAAAACTCTTCAAAACAGGCATATTTGTTTAATTGCAATTCATCGAAAATTTCTAAAATTGTGAGTTTTGAATTTGTCTCAAAATCCCACAATGTCCGGTCCAAATCAAACAATATGTGTTGATATTTCATCATGTAATCTCAATAACAATCACTTTAACTTACCGGCTACTACCAAAGTTAGTTTTTTCTTGATCGCTTTGCCTTGAGTATTATAGGCATCTATGAACACAATGTAAGCGCCCATAGGGGCTTTCTGTTGTTGGTCGTCGATGCCGTCCCAGGTCCAAAATCCTTTGGCAGCCAACAATTGATTTTTGACCCAATGTTTAATCATCCTGCCTTCGTGATTGTAAATATAAACATTGGCCACATATCCGGGTTCGGATAATTGATAATAAAGAGTAACAATGTCTTGATAGCCATCGTTATCCGGAGAAAAAATGTTTAAGTCAAGTTGGAAGTCGGTAGTTTCTTTGACTACATTGTGTTGAGAATTTTCCAGACCGGGAGTGCCAAAGCCCACACTTTCGGCGGCACTGTGCCAATTAGAAGGGTCTTGTGTAGGCGCTTCGTAGCGGATTCTTTCCAAAGCCACGCCGTCAAATGAGCTAAGCATGGCAAAATGCATGTTTTCGTTATAGTCAAAACGGTCGATGATTTGAGTATCGGGACTGCAAACAATTGCATTTCCGGATTCGTTTGCATATGTTGGTAGTGTGGAGAGTTGTATAAAACGTCCTTTGGCATGGGTGAAATATTCATTTTGCACATTGGCCGAATCTTTGGTGATGACCAGAAAGGCATTGGGTTTGAAAAGCAAAGGTTCTGTGCTGATAATTTTCAAGCTTGCGGGCTTTTCATCAGTTATTGTGCCAAGAAACCAATTTTGTAAATTAATATACTTATCGCTTTTGTTGTATATTTCTACATAATCGCTTCCGTTGCCACGAGGATTGAAAAGTATTTCGTTGATAATGACATCGCCGGGGTCACTTTTTTCGAACAAGTAAAATTCAGCCTGAGTTAAGGCAGAATTTCCTTTGCAATCATTGACGCCGGCAACAGTGACGGTATAGGCGGTTTTGGGTTGTAATGGGTTTGACAAATTCAACAAAAGTTTTTTCATAGAATTTTGAAAATAAACAACACGGGATGCGATGTTGATGTTTCCGCTAATGGAGATGTTGGCAAGTGTGGCTGACAAGGAATCAATTATTTCGTTAAATTCTAAGACAACCGAATCTTGCGATAAAGCAAAAACTTTTGATAAGACAGGAGGGGATATATCAGGATTTGATTGAAAAACGGAATTAATCTTACCGGGAGTTCCGCCTGCAGGATCTACCGAGCTTGTCCAATTATTGGCTTCGCCACAGGGGTTGGCAGGATCTTTCAGTTCGAGGGACCAACCGCCCGGTTTTTTTGAGGGCTCATGCCAGGTATCGGAATAATATACTCTATGAATAATCTTTCCGGGAAAATAAATGGCCAATTTATCGCCTGAGTTGTTCAACGAAGGCCAATTGCTCAAACCGAACGTTTGTCCGAAAGGTTGAAATAAAGCAACAGAAGAAGAAGGGCAAATGATTAGATAATCGCCGGGCAAAAGATTGGTGTTAGGGATGGAAGTTGAAGTGGTGCCATCTGTAAAGCGAAGTCCATTAAGGAGCAATGGTTTGGTGCTTGCATTGTAGAGCTCGACAAACTCAGCATCGGGCAATGCAGGTGTTCCGCTTGGATTGGCAAAAATTTCGTTGATGACAAGGTCAAAAGGTTGTGGAGAAACACCAATGGCAAAACGAATGGAATCGATGAGTAAGGTATTGGCAGAACAATCAGTAGGGCCGGAAATTTTCAACCAATAGACAGTAGCAGAGTCGATATTGCTTGCAAGATTCACAATTAAGCTTTTGAATTCGGGTCCTACGGCAATTTGTGAAGCAATGTTTATGTTTGGAGAGATATTGATGGTTGCATTTGCAAGTGAGGAGCTGTCCATCGATTCGTTAAATTGTATCTCAATTTGATTGAGGGTGAGTATTTGAATTTTTTTCATATAAGGTTTGGATGTATCGGCGGCATTGGAAAAAACACTGTTGACCTGACCGGGAGTGCCACCGTTTGTGTTGTTTGAGGCCTGCCAATTGTCAATGCCGCTGCAAGGCAAAAAAGGGTTTATTTGTTCGAGAGACCAACCGCCATCGTCTTTTGAAGTGTTCTTATACCAGCTTAAATCATAATTAACAGCATCAATTTTTACCGATGCATCCGAATAAAGAATGATATTATCACCGGAATTGTTGAGTGAAGGCCAAGGAGAAAGGCCCATAACTTGCCCGTAGGAGGAGAAAAGTCCTGTATCGGCAATAGCACATAGAATCAGATATTGCCCGGGAAGTAGCAAATAGTTGCCCAAAGTGGCTGTGGATGTGCCTTCGGTGAGTTTCCATCCGTTGAGATTAAAATTTTTGTTTGAGGCATTGAAAATTTCTACGTATTCTTTGTTTGGCAGCCCAACAGCAGGGTCAGGGTCCGCCATAAGTTCATTGATCACCACATCCCGGAAAGATGGTGGTGAAATTTGGTAATAAGTAAATCCGATGGTAGCATTGGAGGTTGCATTGCCTGACAAATCCTGCACATTGTTGATGGTTACAGTGTAGTTTTGGCCATTTTGCAGTGAAGCTCCCAGTGTTAGATGCACCAATTTAAAATTTACGGCATCGCGCACTGCCGAAACGGGTTGTCCAATGCCATTATTGATAGAGTAATTGGAGGTTGTTTGCGATGAATTTAATTCTACATTTTCGTCAAAATACAGATCGATTTGTCCGGAATTGATGGTGACCACATTTACCGGAACTGGAGGGTTGGTATCATAAATTATATTTCCTACGTAAAAGTCGTCGAAGTAATATTTTATATTGTTTGATGCAGAGTAAGTAACTTTCACACCAAAGTAATTGCCGGTGGTGTAGGTTGCATCCACCACGGTTCCTTGTAAAAGATAGTTATTGCCGGTGCCTGTGGGATCCGCTTCAAGAGTCCAATTGTTGGAGATGTCGCGGGTCACTTTCACTCTCGTAGGATTGTTGGAGGAGCTTGCGATGAGCCCGTCTGTGCCGTCGATGATTTTTATTTCGTTGGTTCCGTCTTTTCTAAATAAGCTTACTTCGTCGGGAGTGCCGCCAATTCTTACAAAATAACCGTTGAATGGACCATTGAGGGCGTTGACATCAGAAATTAAAATAATATCCATATAATTGCCTGAAGATGTGGCACATTTGGGATTGGCAAAAAATTCCCATTGTGCATCGGTCGCTTTGGTTGAAGCTGTATAAAGATAAATGGTTGTGGGAGTAACCGCTGGGCCATTGCTTCGTAATTGAAAATTGTCGACAATGAAATCCGCAGTGTTGCCAAACCATGGAGGGTTATTGGTGAAGTCACCGTCAGAGAAATTATCTGTAAATTGGCTGTAACCAACAGTCATAAAATTGAAAAAAACCGTGATGACAAAAAGATGTAGTTTCATATAGTTAAATTATATTTGCCGCTTTAAATATCAAAATTAAAAAAAAATATGAAAGTTGCAGTAGTAGGTGCTACCGGTCTTGTGGGGCAGACCATGATAAAAGTGTTGGAGGAAAGAAACTTCCCCGTTACAGAATTGATTCCGGTGGCATCGGAAAAATCATACGGTAAAGAAATAAATTTTAAAGGTAGGTCATATAAAATTGTATCGCTTAACGAGGCAGTTGAGAAAAAACCGCAGTTGGCATTATTTTCGGCCGGAAGCAGTGTGTCGTTGGAATGGGCACCACGCTTTGCCGAAAATGGAACGACAGTGATTGACAACTCTTCGGCATGGAGGATGGATCCGTCAAAAAAATTGATTGTGCCGGAAGTTAATGCGCATGTGTTGACATCGGAAGATAAAATCATTGCCAATCCTAATTGTTCCACTATACAAATGGTTGTGGTGCTAAAACCATTGCATCAAAAATATACCATCAAGAGAGTAGTGGTGTCTACTTATCAAAGTGTGACGGGAACCGGTAAAAATGCTGTGGATCAATTGATGAATGAAAGATCGGGTAAAAAGGGAGAAATGGCTTATCCTTATCCGATAGACCTGAACTTGTTGCCACATATCGACGTGTTTATGGATAACGGATATACAAAAGAAGAAATGAAAATGGTGAATGAGACCAAAAAAATCATGGGAGACGATTCGATTGCCGTTACGGCCACTGCGGTCAGGGTGCCTGTTATCGGAGGGCATTCTGAGAGTGTGAACATTACGTTTGAAAAAGATTTTCATTTAGAAGAAATATACGAAATATTGAAAAATACTCCCGGAGTTGTGGTCAAAGATCAACCGGAGATGAATGTTTATCCGATGCCTTTATACAGCAAAGACAAGGATGAGGTTTTTGTCGGACGGATAAGAAGGGATTATAGTTGGCCAAATTCGTTGAATCTGTGGATAGTTGCCGACAATTTGAGAAAAGGTGCAGCCACCAATGCCATTCAAATTGCAGAATATTTGATCGCCAACAAATTGATTTGAAAAAAGTACTGCCACAATAAGTAACGGTTAAATACTGTCGTTACTTAATTTTTTTTTGCGGCCTTTAATCCAAATCCAAATTCCGACAGCCAACAATATGACCGACGTAATAATGGCTGCAATGACATTTTCGTTGGTGAGCAATTCTTTCATTTCTTCGGTATTCATAATTGTAGGTTTAATGGGTTTATAATATTTAAACGTAAAGTTATTGAAAAAGTTGCCCGGAAAATTATTTTTAAAGAATAATTTTTAACATTGATTGTTCAAAAGGGGTGGTTTGTCTAAAATTAGTAGATGTATGAATAATTGAATTGTTAACATTGGCGGTTTATTTCAATAATGGAAAGATTGGTGATTTTACCGTCATGACAAGTGAATGTAAGCGCAGTTTTTTGTTTATGAAAACCATAATTTCCGGCAGCTCCGGGATTGATGTATAAAAGGTCAAATTTCTTGTCATAAGCCACTTTGAGAATATGCGAATGGCCGCAAATGAGTGCTTGGGGTTTATATTGCTTGATGAGTGTTTGAGTTTTGTTGTTGTATTTGCCAAATGTTCCGGCAATGTGAATCAACAGAAAACTGAAGCCGTCGAGTTCGATAAATTCATATTCTTTGCATAATTTCCGGACATCATTGCCGTCAATATTTCCATAAACAGCTCTGACGGGTTTGATTTTGTTGAGTTGGTCCAGGATGCCGGCATTGCCAATATCTCCTGCGTGCCAAATTTCATCGGCAGATTGCATGTGTTTTATGAAATGTGGATCAATAAAGCCATGTGTGTCGCTTAGAAGAAAAATTTTTTTCATATCTGTATAAAATTAGATTGTAAAATTAAGAGGAACATTGCTTGGTTGTCATAAAAAATTTCAGATGCCCTGAAAAGATTAAATCGGAAAATTCAGAATGATGTTGCCGGTAAGAATAGAGATTTATTTTCCATGGTGAGAATCAAATGCAAATAAATGAAAAACGGCAGCCGGACTGAGCGGATATCCCGCAGCCACGAAGCCCGGCCGGCAGGGCGGCCGGCAGCCGACGGTAGGAGGATCGCCGGCAGCCCATGCCGGCCGTTTGGCTGAGGGGCGAGGAATAGTAGCGAAGGCCGTGCGTGCCCATAAAAATTAAATTGACAATGAATTGAAAAAGCGACATCGTTGAGGCAGGATTTGAATCGTTGACTTGCAGTGGACTAAATTTGGTGAGATGAGTGGAATGAACACTTGAAATGTCAAAGGATGGATGGAATTTTTTGATGGTTTTTGTTAAGTGGAGATGTTATACTAAATTTTTTATCCATAATTTAGCGCATCTAAATCAGAGAAATGAAAAAGAGGATTATTGTATGGCTTGTTTTTTTGATGGTATTATTTCAATCGAGGGTATTGGGTCAAGAATTGACCGTAAATTTTCCTGTTCCGCCAAATAAATATCCTACAAGGGAAAATCCTTATTATTGGAAAAATCGCTTGCCTGTACCGGGTTATTGGCAACAAGATGTTCATTATATCATAGATGCCTACATTGACGAGAAAACCGATATCATAACTGCCAAGGAACGCTTGATATACACAAACAATTCGCCGGATACGCTGAGATTTGTTTTTTTTCATTTGTATCAGAATGCTTTTCAGCCCGGATCGTATTATGACGATTTAAACCGCAGAAATTATAATTTGCCAAAATATGGGCCTTATGAGTCGCAAGGTAAAGGAACAGAGATTTTGGCCTTGAAGGTTGAAAATCGGGATGTGAAAACGGAGTTGGATAATACTGTGCTGAAGGTATATCTACCGAGGCCATTGCCGCCCGGTGATGAAATCGTGTTTGACATTGACTTTAAAACTTACTTTGATGGTTATGGAAACATACGGAGGAGAATGAAGACATTTAATGCCTGGGGATATAAGCATTATGACGGGGTTCATTGGTATCCGAGAATATCGGTTTATGACAGGAAGTTTGGATGGACGACCGATCAACATCTTGGACACGAATTTTATGGTGATTTTGGGACGTTTGATGTGAGGCTCAATTTTTCAGCCGATTTTGTGGTGGAAGCTACCGGCATTTTACAAAATGAAAAAGAAGTTTTGCCTGACAGTTTGCGAATGAAACTCGACCTGAAAAATTTCAGGAAGAAATGGGGAGGAGAACCTTCTGTGATTATTCCTTATGATTCGACAAAGAGAAAAACATGGATTTATCATGCAGAAAATGTTCATGATTTTGCTTTTACGGCTGATCCTACATACAGGATTGGTGAAGTTCGATGGAATCATGTGCGGGTAATTGCCCTTGCACAAGAGCCACATGCGGCTTTATGGCAGAATGCCGCTATATTTACGGCCAAAGTCATAGAGGTATATTCGAGAGATTTTGGTATGTATGCCTATCCGAAAATGGTTGTGGCCGATGCCCGAGATGGAATGGAATATCCCATGTTGACACTTGATGGAGGTTTTGATCCGGAATACAGAGGATTGCTGGCTCATGAGGTTGGTCATAATTGGTTTTTTGGCATGGTGGGAAACAATGAAACGTATCGGGCATGTTTGGATGAAGGGTTTACTCAGTTTCTTACTGCATGGGCGTTGACTGAAATTGACGGAGATACGGTAAAACATTTTCCGGAATTTTCGCAATACAAAGCAAGGTTTAGAGAACCTGAAACGACTGTCTACAATGAAGCCATGATGGGATATTTGCTAGATGCTTCGATAGAAGAAGATATGCCGCTGAATACGCATTCGGATGACTTCAATGGTGCGATACGTCATGGTGGAGGGTATCGACATGTGTATTATAAAACGGCTACAATGTTGTATAATTTGAAATATGTGCTTGGGGACTCACTTTTTTTAAAAGCGATGCAACACTATTTTAATCAATGGAAAATGTGTCATCCATATGTTGAGGACTTCAGAAACTCCATTATTCAATATACCAAAGTTGACTTGAACTGGTTTTTTGATCAATGGATGGAAACTACAAAATACATAGATTATGCCATTACTAAAATAAAAAAAGGAAAGTTTCCTGACGAATATATTATTCGTTTTAAACGTAAAGGCACGATGCAGATGCCCATAGAATTTACGGTATATGATTTTGAAGGTGGTAAACATGATTTTTACATTCCCAACACATGGTTTGTGAAAAATACAAAGGCACAGGTGCTGCCACGCTGGATAGGATGGCACAAGAATTTGAAACCTTATTATGATGCCAAAGTGAGCATTCCCGGAGGAATAAAAAATGTGGTGATAGATACATCAAAAATACTGGCGGATGTGAATTTGTTGGACAATTCACGGAAATTGCCTATGAAGGTGATGTTTGACCATCAGTTGTATAACTATCCTGTTTGGAAAGAATACCGTTTCTATGCAAGACCTGATGTATGGTATAATGCTTTTGACGGAGTAAAAGCCGGGTTTCATGTAAATGGCAACTATTTTGAACGGTTTCACCGCATTCATTTGAGTGCCTGGTTTAATTTCGGTTCACCTCAATACGACATTACAAGAGAAAGGAACAACTACAATCCTTTTTCCTATATATTTAAATATGAAACAAATACTCATAAGTTCATCAAAAACTCAACTTTTGAATTGCAAACCAGATGGATTGATGGTTTGATACTTCATCAGGCAGGATTTAGTTTTTATAATCGGGGAAAAAAAGACAAAATATACATATATCAAAAATGGATGGAACGAAACGCAAGGTATGCCAATGATTTATATTTGCTATATCCCGGTGATTGGACCATTAGTTCCATCAATAGCTCATTTAACTTAGAGTATCTGCACACCTACAGATATTTCAAAGGAAAAGGAGAAATTACACTGGCATTAAGAACACCTTCGCTGTTTGCCGAAAACGATTTCAGCAGAATACAATTGACAGCCATAAATTACAACAATATAGGCAAGATTGAATTGAGGACAAGATTTTTTGCACAGGTTGGCACCGGAACACCGCCCCTGGAGTCCTCGTTATACCTTGCAGGTGCAAATCCTGAAGAAATGATGGAAAACAAATTTTTCCGTTCCAGGATGATTACACCGGTTGATTTTACTCAATATGGAAGCACGACTGGGCATTTTCAAGCAGGAGGAGGTTTGAACCTGCGTGGATATAATAATTACGTTGCACCTGAAAACAAGGGAGATACAATAGTATTGACCTACAGAGGAAAATCAGGTGCTTCATTTTCTACCGAACTTGAATTTGACAAATTGATTCCTCTAAAATTTAAAAAACTGTCCGGATGGATGGATATTGATATGTATTTGTTTTATGATGCCGGATTTATCAATGACCAATGGAAATTTGACAACAATTTCCTTCCAAGAATGGATGCAGGGCCGGGTATGACATTGACCATCAAAAAATGGTGGCAATTTGAGAAACCCTCTCCTCTTACCATTCGGGCCGATTTTCCATTGTTTTTGAACAGGCCGCCTGCCGGTGAAGATTATTTTGCTTTTCGTTGGTTAATATCAATCAATAAATCTTTTTAAAATAAATAACGATGAAACATTTTTTCAATAGTAAGATAAAATGGCATGTTGGAGCCATAATACTTTTTTTTGTATTAACAGCAGCATATTTTCATCCGGTTTATAAAGGCAAGACGATTGATATGGGCGACCTTCGGAATGCTGCAGGCATGCGGCAGGAAATAGTGAAATACGAAAAAATCATTGGACGATTGGCATTATGGACCAATTCAATGTTTAGCGGCATGCCGGCCTATCAAATATATATGAAATACAAATATAATTGGCCAAACTCCCTGCGATTGACCATTAACGAAATTTTCAATTATCCTGTAGATGTGGTATTTATGGCTATGATAGGATTTTATATACTGTTGACAGCACTCGGTATGCATCCGGTTTTAGCCATTATCGGGTCATTTGCCTATGCTTTTGGCTCTTACTTTTTCATTGTCATTGAAGCCGGACATACATCCAAAACATTTGCCATGGCTTTTATGCCTTGGGTAATGGCCGGAATGGTCTATCTTTATCAAAAAAGGATTTTCATCGGGACATTGTGGTTATTGATTGGAACTGCATTGGAGATCGCTTCGAATCATGTGCAAATTACATACTATCTTGGTTTCGTTTTATTGGCCTATGGATTGTCAGAGCTATATTTTCATTTTAAATCCGGCGAAATCAAAAAATTTACCTTGCAATCACTTTGGGCAATTTTTCTGGCTCTTGTTTGTGTCTTGCCTAATGCCACAAATTTGTTGTTGACAAAAGAATACGGAGAATATACAACCAGAGGTAAATCCGAATTAACCAAAAATAAAGAGGTGAAAACATCCGGTTTGGATAAGGATTATGCGATGCAATGGAGTTATGGCATAAATGAAACATTTTCGTTGTTGGTGCCAAATGTTGTTGGTGGAGGGTCCGGTATGATAGCACAAAACCATAGGCATGTGCTTGATAAAGTCGATCCACCGCAATATCGTCAATATATTGGTCAGATGGACCAATATTGGGGGGATCAGCCCTTTACATCGGGTCCTGTGTATGTGGGCGCCATTATCGTGTTGTTGTTTTTTACCGGATTGGTTGTTGTTCCCAAACGTTTTACAATTTGGATTGTGGCGGTGTCGGTTTTTGCCATGATGCTTGCCTGGGGGAAAAATTTTCCTGCATTCAACGAATGGATGCTCGATCATTTCCCTCTTTACAATAAATTCAGGGCTGTTTCGATGACTCTTGTAATTGTTGAGTTGACATTTCCACTTATGGCAATGCTTGCATTGCATCAAATCATGACAAATCATACACGATGGGCAGAGGGTAAAAACTTTAAACGACTTCTGTATGCCGGGCTTGTGGCACCGGGAATATGTGCCGTAATGTGGTTGATGCCATCGATATTTACAGATTTTTTTAAAACCGGGGAATATGAAAATCTTTCGCAGATGCTGGTTAATGCGGGGTTGCCTCAATCCGAAGTGCCTATTTTTTTGGAGGGATTAAAAACGGCAAGGATGGAGATTTTTAAGTCGGATGTGTTAAGAAGTTTATTTTACAGCGCCACAGCATTGATAATCATCTTGATGTTTCTGAAGAAAAAAATTAATCAAACTGTTACATTGTCGGTTATAGGAATTTTGGTATTGGTAGATATGTGGAGCATTAATCAACGATATTTGAATAAAGACGATTTTGTAAGCAAAAAAATTTACGATCAACCATTTCCGATGACACAAGCCGATGCCGAAATTTTGCAGGATACCACATTGCATTACCGGGTGTTTAACCTTGCTGTCAATACTTTTAATGATGCATCTACCTCTTATTATCACAGAAGTATAGGTGGTTATCACGGGGCTAAATTAAAAAGGTATCAAGAATTGATTGAATATCATCTGAGCAAACAAAACAAAAAGGTAGTTAATATGTTGAACACACGCTACTTCATATTGCCTGATAACCAACGCCAACCAAAAGCAGTTAGAAATCCTGAGGCATTAGGTAATGCGTGGATGGTTTCTGATGTGCATTGGGTCAAAAATGCCGATGAAGAGATTGATGCATTAAATAATTTTGATCCGGCCATAACCGCCATAATAGATGAGAGGTTCAAGTCATTTAATCCTGTTGCCGGAAAACCTCAGGAAAGTGATTTTATCCGTCTGGTTTACTATGCGCCGGATAGTTTGGTTTATCGTTTTCAGTCGAATACAGACCAATTGGTGGTGTTTTCGGAGATTTACTATGATAAAGGATGGAAAGCATATATCGACGGAAAACCGGCAGATTATTTCCGTGCAAACTATGTATTGCGAGCGATGAACATTCCTGCCGGCAATCATACAATTGTATTTGAATTTAAACCGGATACGTATTATCTTGGAGAGAAAATATCAATGTTTGGCAGCATACTATGGTTTGTGATGATTTTAGGGACATTATTTATGATGTATAAAAAAGATTGGTCACATGAGGGTGGTCGTGATTGAAGACAACAAAGACATGTTGGAAAACATTGCGGAGATTCTCGAATTGAATGATTTTGAGGTATATCCCTTTTCGGACGGGAGGGAAGCTTTGAAACAACTGGAAATGATTAATCCCGATGCCATTGTCTGTGATATCATGATGCCGAAAATCGATGGGTATACCATTTATGCAGAATTGCAGAAAAATGAAAACTTAAAACATATCCCATTTATTTTTTTAACCGCAAAATCAGACAAACAAGATGTGCGGAAGGGGATGAATCTTGGCGCTGACGATTATATCACTAAGCCATTTGAAGAAAAAGATTTGGTGGAAGCGTTAAAAAAACGTATAGAGAAAAAGAATTCCATTTATCAATGGGTAGAAAAAAAATTGAATACTATTGAAAAATGGCTTTCCGAAATCAGTGTTGAAAAAACTTTAAAACAACCTGAAAATCGAAGAATTCGTCACCTTAAAACCAAAGAAACATTATTTCAACAGGGGGATCCTGCATATTTTCTATATTTGTTAAAAAAAGGGAAAATTAAAGAAAGCAAATTGGCCGAGGATGGAAAGGAGCTAATCACTCATATCTATCAATCCGGGGAATTTATCGGGTATGTGGATTTGATATTACAACAACCACACACTAACGAGGCCGTGGCATTGGAAGATTCTGAAGTAGTGTTGATTCCTTCAGATGAATTTTATCAGTTGTTAAACAAAAACGCCCATATTGCCGAAGAATTTATAAAATTATTGGCCGGTCAGTCACAAGAAAAAGAAAAAAAATTGATAGAACTTGCATACCAAAGTGTGAGAAAAAGAATCGCCATTGCCTTATTGGAATTAGCAAAAATTCAACAATCCAATACATTCAAAGCTTCGCGTCAGGACCTTGCAGCAATGGCCGGAACCGCCGTAGAGACCGCAATCCGAATATTGTCGGAATTCAACAAAGATGGTTATATTAAATCCAAAGGAAGCACCATCACTTTATTACAACCGGAAAAACTCAAAAATTTACCTTTTTAAATATCACTTTTTTGTCTAAGTATGACAAAAGTCATTTTTTTTCTGCGCCATCCTCTTTATGTTTGTAAATAAATTTACAATTATGCTACATATCTTATTACCAACCGACTTTTCTGAAGCTTCATTGCATGCCATTGAATATGCTTTGCTTTTGTTTGGAAATGAATCTCCCGAATTTCATCTTTTGAATGTGTATGATATTCCTCCCACCAATGGAGGTTCTTTGATTTCTATGCATGAAGTGATTAAACAAAGTAGGGAGGAAGATATGAAAGAATTAATTGATAATTTGACTACAAAATACCGCATTTTGCATCCTCAATTCAGGTTTTTTATTGAAGCCGGAAATATATCTTCTAATATTCAAGCATTAAATAAAGAATATCAATATGATTTTATTGTCATGGGAACTACCGGGGCTTCGGGATTGAAAGAAGTATTATTGGGAAGCACCGCTTCTTCTGTCATTCAAAATGTTCATTTACCCGTATTTGTCATTCCCGAAAAAGCACCCATCATTGCTCCAACATCCATTGCTTTGGCTGTCAATCAAAATCAGATTCCGGAAGATGCCTCAAAATTATTGGCATATTTGGTAGAAAAATTCAATAGTAAACTACATCTTATACATATTGAAAATAGCAAAGATCCATTGCATCTAGATCTTGATGATGTTGCAGGCGAACTTCGGAAATATTTGCCCGGTCATATTGAAATTTATCAGTCGTCGGAAAAAAATGAGAAAACCGAAGAAGCCATTCTGGATTATCTCTCAGAGCATGATATACATTTATTGGTAACATTGCATAAAAAAAGAAACTTCATTCAAAAATTATTTTCCACTTCATTTACCAAACAATTGGCCATGCATGTAAATACGGCAATGCTGAGCATACCTCTCAAGTAAGCCATTGATAAAATAAAAACAAGAAAAGAAGAACAATGTGTATTTATTGAATTAAATCTCTGTGCAGATAGATTTACTATAATTGGGTATTTGCCATTTCCAGTATTTTAAAAAATTCATCCTTGGTAAGAGGCATGACAGAGAGGCGGCTTTGTTTGATTAAAGGGATGTTTTTTAATTCATCCGTTGACTTTATTTGTTCCAAATCAACCGGATCTTTAAGCTGTTTGACCGGCTCTAATTCTACGGCAACCCAATCTCCTTTATCGGCTGTGGGGTCGGGAAAATATTCTTTAGTGACCCGTGCTATACCCACCACTTTTTTGTCTTTGACACTGTGATAAAACAACACAAGGTCACCCTTTTTCATAGCTTTGAGATTATTTCTTGCCTGATAATTTCTCACACCATCCCAGTTGGTTTTTTTATCTTTCACAAATGTGTCCCAGGAATAGGCCCCGGGTTCTGATTTAACGAGCCAATATTTCATAAACTTAAAATTTTAAAAATCAATTCTTTTAACAAAGAAGCATCGTCAATGGCCGGTGCGTTGATCCCTTTACTCTTGGCATCCATTTGTGCACAAATTTCAATAGCAGCCATTGCTTGTTCAAGTTTGAAATTTTTTGTCACCATGGGCATTTTTTTTAGATGATAAAAATGAAGACCCGTTTTTTGAGACATAATTTTATTGTCCCATTTTAGTTTTAATCCCTGGTGATAAATGAGCAATTGCTGAAAAAAGCGGAAAATCATGCTGTTAATCATGATAAATGGGTTTTCTTTGCTGTGTTGTCCAAGATAATTGACTATCAAAGTAGCTTTCGCTATGTTTCTCGACCCAATGGCATCAATCAACTCAAAAACATTAAAATCTTTACTGATACCAATATGCAAGGACAAAAAATCGATGGTCAATGGTTGATCCGGACCTGATAAAAGAAATATTTGTTCGAGCGTATTGGTAAGTTTTCTCAAATCATTCCCAATCATTTCAGCCAACCAAACAGACGTTTTGTCATCTATACGGTATCCTTTGCCGGAGACATATTTTTTGATCCAATCTGGCAACTGATTGTCATATAACTTTTTAAATTCAATGGCCAAACCTTTCTTTTCGATTGCTTTGAAGAAAGTTTTTCGCCTGTCAGGAGCCCCTTCTTTGTATGCCAAAACCAAAACAGTGGAGTCAAGCGGATTTTCCAAATATTTCTCTAATGCTGTCCAATCTTTAATTTTTTGAGCTTCTTTGACAATGACCAAAGAATGTGATCCCATCAAAGGATATCTGCGGCATTCGCCTGTAACTTGATACATGTCGGTTTCATAGCCATACAAAACAGTATAGTTGAAAGATTTTTCTTCTTCGGTCAGGAAATTTTTTTCAAATAAACCGGTATATTGGTCAATAAAAAACGGTTCGTCGCCATAGAATAAATAGACAGGTTTGAGATTCCTGTTTTTGATAGCTTGTAGAAGTTCTTTTTCGGACATACCTTAAAATAACAAATGGCGGACACTCATACCATTGTCTCTAATTTCTCTCAACGAATCCAAACCTATTTTAATATGTTCTTCAACATATTGTTGGGTAACTTTTTTATCGCTTTCTGATGTTTTAATACCTGAAGCAATCATGGGTTGATCCGATACCAACAATAGAGCACCGGTAGGAATTTTGTTGAAAAAACCTACTGAAAAGAGTGTGGCCGTTTCCATATCAATGGCCATGGCACGTATTTTTCGAAGATATTCTTTAAAAGATTCGTCGTGTTCCCATACACGTCGGTTGGTGGTATAGACGGTGCCAGTCCAATAATCTCGCTCATAATTTCGAATCGTTGTAGAAACGGCACGTTGGAGCGTAAAGGCCGGCAATGCGGGTACTTCGGGAGGGAAATAATCTCCTGATGTACCTTCACCACGAATGGCAGCGATGGGTAAAATATAATCTCCAATTTTGTTTTTCTTTTTCAATCCGCCACACTTTCCCAAAAAAAGACAGGCCTTCACTTCTACAGCAGAAAGCAAATCCATGATGGTAGCAGCATTGGCACTACCCATGCCAAAATTGATGATGGTAATATTTTCGGCTGTGGCATTGGGCATGGCCTTGTCGCGTCCAAGAATTTCTGCTCCGGTCAATTGGCTGAAAATTTCAACATAGTTATTAAAATTAGTCAATAGAATATACTGGCCGAATTGATTGAGCGGACGACCTGTATATCTGGGCAGCCAATCTTTAACTATGTTTTCTTTTGTTATCATTTAAAAATCCGACTAATTATAACATATACAACACCGATTTTACTGCTTTGATTACCTTTTCAGGACTGGGCAGAGTGGCTTCCACGAGCGTGGGTGCATAGCTCATAGGTACATCTTCGGATGTTACTCTTCTGATTGGTGCATCCAAATAATCAAAAGCCTCTTTTTGTACCATATAAGCAATTTCGGCTGATATCGAAGCCAAAGGCCATGCTTCTTCAACCACCACACAGCGGTTGGTTTTTTTCACCGATTCAATCACTGTCTTATAATCAATTGGGCGAACAGTTCGTAAATCCACGATTTCGCATGAAATACCTTCCTTGGCCAGTATATCGGCTGCAGCATACGCTGTTTTTATAATTTTTCCGAAAGAAACAATTGTAACATCAGTGCCTTTTCTTTTAATATCGGCTACTCCGAGGGGCAATAAGTATTCACCTTCGGGTACTTCTCCTTTATCGCCATACATCAACTCTGATTCCATGAAAATCACCGGGTCATCGTCACGGATGGCAGATTTAAGCAATCCCTTTGCGTCATATGGGTTTGAAGGAACCACCACTTTCAGGCCCGGGCAGTTGGCATACCAATTTTCAAAATTTTGTGAGTGTGTCGCTGCCAACTGTCCTGCAGAACCTGTGGGACCTCTGAAAACGATGGGTACAAACAATTGCCCGCCTGACATGTTTCTAACCTTGGCGGCATTGTTGATAATTTGGTCTATTGCCACCAAAGAAAAATTAAAAGTCATAAACTCCACTATCGGCCTTAGACCTTTCATGGCTGCTCCTATGCCCAAGCCGGCAAAACCCAATTCTGAAATGGGAGTATCTATCACCCTTTTTGGTCCGAATTCATCCAACATGCCTTTGCTGACTTTATAGGCACCATTATACTCCGCTACTTCTTCGCCTATTAAAAAAACCCTTTCATCTCTGCGCATTTCTTCACGCATGGCTTCATTAAGGGCTTCTCTGAATTGAATTTCTCTCATGCATTGGATATTTGCTGCAAACTTAATTATTTTATCCGGAATTTTCATTTCCTTGCTTAATTCTTATTTTGCTCTGATAACAGCCCGGATATGGTTAATTCCTGATAACTGCCATCTGTATGATTAATATTTTCGGATGAAAGAAAACTTACTCACACGTCCACTGGTGTGCTTTTTTGACCTTGCATCCAATTTTTTAATGCATTTTCATTTATATACAATTCCTTGAAAATTCAAAATTATCGGTTGGTTAAGGAAAAGTTTGTAAGGTTATGATATTTCCTAATTTTACAATCTATTTTAAATAAGTATGTCAAAAATTCAATATCGGTTTATTCCCGTTTTAATTGCAATGTGTTTTTTTACCTTCCAATGTCCGGAAGGTAAAATGGAAAATTTACAACAAGAGTTGAATAAATCAAAAAATGGCACAAAAGAAATAGAAAAAAAAATCCTACCGGGTTCATACAGTATCGATGAATACTTGCCTTTGCTTAAAGGAAAAAAAGTAGGAGTGGTATGCAACCACACGGCTTTAATCGAGCACACGCATTTGGTCGATACGTTATTGCGATTGGGCATTGATATAAACAAAATATTTGCTCCCGAACACGGGTTTCGTGGTGAGGCAGATGCGGGTTTTCATATTTCCGACGCAAGAGATTCGGCAACCGGATTGCCCATAATTTCCCTTTATGGAAAAAATAAAAAACCTTCACAAGAGCAATTGCAGGATGTCAATGTTGTTTTATTTGACATACAGGATGTTGGCTGCCGATTCTATACATATTTAAGCACTCTTCATTATGTCATGGAAGCCTGTGCCGAAGCAAACATACCACTGATATTGCTCGACAGGCCAAATCCCAATGGTTTTTACGTAGATGGTCCTGTGTTAAAACCGGGAATGAAATCCTTTGTGGGAATGCATCCGATTCCCGTGGTTCATGGTATGACATTAGGCGAATTGGCAGGAATGATAAATGGAGAAAAATGGCTGCATAATAAGCTTGTATGTTCCCTAAAAGTGATTACTTGCAAAAACTACACACATCAAGACAAATACACCGTGCCTGTGCCTCCATCTCCCAATTTGCGTACGATGAATGCAATTTATCTTTATCCAAGTTTGTGTTTTTTTGAGGGGACTCCCGTTAGCGTCGGCAGGGGCACACCCTTTCCTTTTGAGATTTTTGGACATCCTGCTTTGGTAAATATGCCCGATACTTTCACTCCTTTGCCTGCACCGGGCGCCAAGAACCCTCCTTTGAAAGGACAATTGTGTCATGGCAGGAAGTTGACATTCAGGTTTGAACAACCATTTTTTACTTTTCAATATTTGATTGATGCATATAATTCATTTCCTGATAAAGATAAATTTTTCAACAGGTTTTTTGATTTGCTAACCGGCGACCCTGCCATAAAATCATTGATAAAACAAGGTAAAAGTGACGATGAATTAAGAAAATATTGGGAAAAAGATATCGCACATTTTTTGGAATTGAGACAAAAATATTTATTGTATCCATAAATCTATAAAGAGATATGAACAATAAACGAAAAATATTTTGCGAGATTACGGGAGAAGCTTTGGAATTGCCTGAATATTGCAATCGCATAGTCAGTTTTAGTCCGGCCATAACCGAGTCGTTGTTTTTTATGGGACATGGAAACAAGATAGTCGGTGTCAGCGTTTATTGTGTCCGTCCTCCGGAAGCAAGAACAAAAAAAATTTTGGGCAGTTATAATACGTTTAAAGAAAAAGATTTGAAGGAAGTCAACCCGGACATCATTTTTACCACAACCGGATATCAATGGGAGTTGATAAAGAAAATCAAAGGGAGTTATCCGGCCTATGCTGTAGCATTGCCCCCGACCATTTCGGCATTGATGGCCACATGTATAGAAGCCGGTTTGGTGGCAGGATATGCAAACGATGCAAGAAAATTGCAAAAAATTTTACTTCAAAAACTTTGTGAAATGACTTCAAAATCAAGAACTAACATCCCACGTGTCTATGTAGAAATTGATTTAGGCGGACCTGTGACGTTTGGTACATACAGTTATATTACCGATGGGATTTCTATATGTGGTGGGGAAAATATTTATTCTTCCAAACCGGTGGAATGGATGACTCCTGATGATGAATATACCCGTGCGGCCAATCCCGAGATTATCATTTATGAGCCAAAAATGTTTTCAAAAAATAGAGATTTCATGAAAATTAAAAATTGGTTAAAAGATAGGTTAGGTAATGTAGATGCAATAAAGAACGGGAAAGTTTTTATCACTCCCGGAATTCATGATTTTTTGGCGCATCATGGGCCTTCGTTTATTTTGGAAGTGATGCCGTGGATGGAAAAATGTTTCCATGAAGAAGAAGGTTTGGTATGATTTTGGATTTTTATCTCAAAAAATGGAAAATATGAAAACGGTAAAACTATTGTTGTTATTCTTTCTTATTTATCTGCCAAATCACAAGTTATACAATCAAAATGTTCAGTGCAGAGGTCCCATACCCGACCAAATGTTTCAGGCGCGGCTCAATGAGTTGTCGATTACGATAAGCGAACAAAACAAATGGCAAAAAGCCATGCGGATTTTGTCTGAATATTGCCTGTATTCCATGCAAGTGCGTTCTATTGCATTTATGTTTGTTGACGAAGAGTTGAAGCTACGTTTTTGTCAGGCAGCATATTTTAATACGCTCGACAAAGAAAATTATTTTACCGTATTGGATGCCTTTGCTTACTTTTCATCTGCTTTCAGATTATATGATTTTATGGTTCGTCAACAAGATTTCAATCCTGTTTACAATAATACTCCGGTAATTACATTCCCCGCATTACCCTATCCTAATGTGAATCAATACGGTGGAACAGCAGGTTGCCGGGCTCCAATTAATGAAAATCAATTTATGGAATATGTTTATCAGATTCAAAGCCAGCCGGATTTATCTCAAAAATTGGCCTTGGCTATCAACATTACCAAAAGCAACTGTATGTCAACCGCTCAAATTATGAAAATATCCACATTGTTTGATGATGAAAGTTTCCGGTTGAGCTACTTGCAAGCTGTTTGGCCAAATGTTTTTGACCGTGATAATTTTTATCATGCAATGTATGTTTTCAATAGCGAATCTTTAAAAAGTTCATTCATTCAGTTTTTGCATTCACAAGGTGGTGGACAGCCGCTTAACAATTCAAATGGCAATCAGGTAGGAAATAATCAAGCGACTCAGACACCTTGTCCTCCCACGATAAATGAATTAAACGATTTGTTGAGAAGTATCAAAAATGAAAACTTTAATAATACCCGTCTTAATCTTGCAAAGAATGCCATTAAGAGTAGGGGATGTTTCACAGCCCTTCAAATTAAGGAAATTGTCAAAGCATTTGATTTTGAAAGTGCACGCCTGGAGCTGGCAAAGTTTGCCTACCGCTATTGCCATGACCCTCAAAATTATTATTTGGTGGCAGATGCTTTGCAATATTCCTCTTCAAAAGACGAATTGTTAAAATTTATTGAAAACAAATAATCTTTGAGAAATTTATTAAAGCAAAAAAAAATCAAATGATGGTTTAACCCGCACAGCAGCTCAATTTCGAAACATCTTTTTCAAACGCCAGAGCAGCTAACTTGATGCCTTCGCTCAGTGTTAAATAGGGGTAAAGATTTCCGGCCAAATCTTTCACAGGGATTTTATATTTAATGGCCATGCTCAAAAGCTGGATAAGTTCTCCTCCCTCCGATGCAACCACTCTTGCGCCTATTAAATGCCCGGTTTCGGAATTTTTGATGAGTTTGATAAATCCTCTGGTGTTGTTGGCTGTTATTGACCTCGGTACTTCGGTGAGAGGCAATTTGGAAACTTCATAAGGGATATTTCGATTTGCAGCTTCAATTTCGTCCAATCCTGCGCCAGCCACCTGAGGGTCGGTAAATACCACCCATGGCAACGAAGAATAATCCACACGAATGTTTGCTCCGGTAAATGCATTTTCTACGGCAACTTTTCCTTCGTAAGCAGCGGTATAAACAAAAGCAGGTGTATTTGCCACATCTCCTGCGGCATAAATATGTGGAATGCCGGTTTCTAATTTGTCATTCACGGCAATATGTCCGCTTGGTGTTAAAGACAGTCCAATTTTTTCCAGCCCGGCTTGTTCGGTGTTGGGTTTTCTGCCAGTGGCCACTACAATTTTTCCATTTTCCACGATTTGCACGATGCCACCATCGGGGCGTTTGCAATGAATGATTATGTCGTTGCCTTTTTTCTCAAATTTCACAACTCTGAAATCCGGCAAAATCTCAATGCCTTCTTTTTTCATTTCCATTTCCAAAACTTCGCTGATATCAGGAGTTTGTGAACGCAACACACGTCCGGTAAATTCGATGATTCGTACTTTAACCCCCAGGCGACTATATGCGGTGGCAATTTCCAGCCCGATATATCCGGCACCTAAAATGGTCATACTCTCCGGTTTCTTTTCCAAATCAAACAGGGTGTCGTTAGTCAAATAGCCGGTGTCGGCCAATCCCTCAATGGATGGAATGTTTGTGCTGCTTCCCGTGGCAATCAGAAACTTCAATGCTTTGTATTCGTTACCGTTCACTTCAATAGTATGTGCATCTTTAAAGGTGGCCCAACCTTTCAACATGGTCAAATGGCGAAAATCTTTTACCACATCCAAATATTTTTTCTGCTGCAACTCATTTACCAATTTTTTCTTCTCTTTGATGATTTGGGCAAAATCAATATCCACACCTTTGGGACGAATACCGGCAAAATTTGAATGAGAGGCATGATAAGCAGCTTCTCCGGCCCGGATTAAGAATTTTGAAGGTACACATCCTACATTCACGCATGTGCCTCCAAAATCCGGCCCGGCGTTTACCATCAAGGTTTTCAGTCCTAAACTTTCGGCTTTGATGGCAGCCGAAAAAGCGGCAGAACCACCGCCAATAATAATGAGGTCATACATATGTCTATCCGGCCTGGGTGCTTTGGCAAAATCTTCTTTCACCCGATAGTTTTTGGTAGCATTGATGGTTTGAATAATTTCCTCTTTGCTAGTTTCTGCAGGGTCAAAACTACATTCACACGTAGCATCCGGATAGCTTACGCTAACTTTGGCAATACCTTTTTTTTGTGCAAGCAATTTTTCAATTCCTATGGCACAGTGCTCACAGGTCATTCCGGTGATATACAGCTTTATGGATTCTTGTTTCATATTGAGATTTAATGTAATGAGTTAAATTTAAAAAGGTTAGTTAATTTTTTTACAACCTTCTGGTCCGCAAATATGCCCCGGTTTGCCGTGTCCGGGGTTGGAATTTGTCATTTCTCCCGTAACTTTATATCCGGTTTTGTTGATGGCACCGACAATGCTTTTTTTATTTACGGCCGAACGGTCAAATTTTACTTTTGCAATTCCTTCGTTGCTGTTGGCAGACACTGCTATAATGCCCGGCAGCTCACCAACGGCATGTTTAACATGTTCTTCGCAACCGGCGCAAGTCATGCCGCTTACATTAAAAACGACTTCTTCTAAATTGTCGGAAGAAACCACAACAACTTGCTTGTCTGTTTTTGGGTACAAAAGATGACCGTAATAAGGAAAAGCCATCATAAGAATTGCAAATAGAGTAACAATTCCCAAAAAAGCTTTGGTTTGCAAAAAAGGTGTTTTTTCGTCTTCTTCGCAGGCGCAATGAATTTCTTCGGGAGTTCGCGGTTTGAGTTTTTGATACCACGCAAATCCCAGCACCAAAACGGTAATGCCGATAAGAAACGGTCTTGCAGGTTCTAACCAGGAAAACGCAGAGGCAATGCCCGACGCGCCTGAAATAAGAGCCAAAACCGGTGTGATACAGCAAAGCGATGCGGCTATGGCGGAAACTACGCCCGCACCAAGAAGTTTGTTGGTTTTTGGTTTCATACGGTTTGCTTTTTTGAAGGAATTATAAATTGCTTGCATAACATTTGAATCAATTCCGCTTGGTTATCTTTCAAAGAATAGAAGATGGTTTGTCCTTCCCTTCTGCCTTCAATCATATTCCCGTCTTTGAGTTTGCGGAGGTGTTGCGAAATGGCCGGAATGCTCATACCGAGGATATCTGCAAGGTCGCAAGGACATAATTCTTTCTCCTCATGGAGAAGGTACAAAATTTTCAATCGCACATCGTTTCCGGCTAAAGCCAAAAGAGCACTCAGCCGAGAGAAGGCTTCTTCATTTTTTTGAATGATTTTTTTACAATTGTCTATTTGCACTTTGTCGGCAAAAATTCTGATACAAGTTTGTTCGTTTTTCATTTTTTAGTGATAAAGTAAATAATGTAGCAAAGATATAATAATTTTATTATTTAAGCAAATGATTAAATAAATATAACTTTTATTGATCTGTAAAAATCTCTTTAATAGATTTTCAGTTTTAAAGGATAATTTAATCACTTTTTTTAAACTTCTCTGAAGAGTTAAATTTTGGCGAGTATTAAAATGTTTCATTGGATTATTGTATTCGTCAGGCTTATGCAGGAAAGAACAAATAAATTTAAGAATAAATGACATTGATTTTGAAAAAAAAGATTATTTTTGTATGTAGAGAGAAGGGAAAGAAAGATAGAATAACGATATTAAGCAATAGTATGGTTTCTCTTATAAAAAAAATTTATTGAAGAGCTCAAACTTAATTATTGGTTGTTTGAAGTTCCCGACAGAAAAAAATACAGTACGGAATGTGTGAGAAATATTTTAAGCGGAACAGATATCCATTACATCCAGAAACTACCGGGTCATCACCGCATTGAAACCACTACTGTTTACACGCATGTAAGTAATAAGACCCTTGCAAATATTAAATCTCAATTGATGGATTAGTTTATTTAAGAACAAAAATTTATATAATGTGCGGATATAGCGGTTTAAAGGCAATATTGGTTTTTATTCGGATGTTGTGGGCTACGTTTAAAAATGATAAAATATTCATACTTTTGGAAAATAAAAGGAAAATAAAATGGCAACGGCTGAACAATTAAAATCTCTAATTAAAGCTCATTTCAGTAATGAGCCAGAAAGATTTTATACTATAGCTTTGCAATTAGCTGCTCACGAAGCAAAAAAAGGTCATACTGCATTAGCTCATTCTATACGTGAAATAGTTGAATTAGAACGCAAAAAGGGTGGTCCTAAAATATTAAGATTCCCGCAAGACTTAAAGGGGTTAGTATTGCTGGAGAAACCTGAAGTATCAAAAAACTCTCTAGTAATACATTCAGAATTAGAAGAGCGAATAAATTTGGTAATTCAAGAATACAGACAACAGTCTAAACTAAAATCGTTTGGGCTGAGCCATCGAAGGAAAATTCTATTGATAGGTCCCCCTGGAACAGGAAAAACAATGACCGCAAAGGTTTTAGCTTATGAATTACACTTACCATTATATATTATTCAGGTAGATAAATTAGTTACAAAATTCATGGGTGAGACAAGTGCTAAATTGCGCCAGATATTTGATTTGATTGAAAAGGAACATGGAGTATATCTTTTCGATGAGTTTGATGCCATAGGCGGTGAACGATCTTTAGATAATGATGTTGGTGAAATGCGTAGGGTGCTTAATTCATTTTTACAATTTATTGAACTTGATCCTTCAGACAGTCTTATAATTGCCGCAACCAACAATCCTAAACTACTGGATAAGGCATTGTTTAGAAGATTTGATGATGTTTTATACTATGAAAAACCCAATAAAGATGAAATAAAGAAACTTATATTAAATACTCTGGGTTCGTTTAAGCCTGCAAAAATTGATTGGGAATCAATATTGAATAAAAGCATATCTCTTAGTCACGCTGAAATCGTTTTAGCCTGTACCGATGCAATAAAAAAATCAATTTTGGCAAACCAAAAAAAGACGACTACAAAAGTAATTATTAAAATGTTGGAGCAAAGACTTAATGCTCATAAAGGGATGAATAAGTAATGGAAGCAAATTTATTTAAGCATATAAAATTATCAGGCCCTGATGCACATTTTAATTATACTTCTGTTCGTTCTGGGGGAAACCGTCCCAGGATACCTGAAAGAAATAGAAGGCAACATGGAGCAAGAATTTATCAACAATTAGAGCAAGCTTGGCAGGAGTCAGAAAATGAATTTTTGGTAGCTTATCCGGAAAGGACAGGTATTTATTTGGAATTCATAAGTTCTCCCGGATTTGAATTGATGATCAAAAGTCTTGAGGATTTAAGACAGGGGATACGACTTTGCAACGTACGAACCGAAACTAGAAGTATCCATAACGAAGAAGTAGAAACAACATTAGCAACAGTTTTTATTCCAAGAGATAAAAGAGAATTCTTTTTTAGGAAAGTAGAGAAGTATTTAGAAGAGGAAACTAAAACAGGGAAACCCAGAAATGCTGATTTAATCAATTCCATAGAAGAGCTTAGGACAGCCCTATTAATAGAATCCTTTTGGACAGATGACAAGAATTTAATACCTGAGGAGCAGCCCGAATGGTGCGAGGTCTGGTTGAGAAGTAAAAAGGAGTATGAAGAAAATGTTTTAGAGAACTTTGAAACTATTTTATCAGAACAACAGATAAATTCAAATTTCGGTTATATAAAATTTCCGGAAAGAATTGTAAAACTTGTTCTAGTAAATAGAGAACAACTGCAAAACCTTTCTAGATTATCGGACGATATTGCAGAGTATAGAAAAGCAAAAGATACTGCTGAATTCTTTTTGAATTTAGAACCTTTCGAACAACAAGAATGGATTGATGACTTATTAAATAGATTATCTATTGATGAAGAATCACAAGTGACAATTTGTCTTTTGGATACAGGCGTAAATAATGGGCATCCGTTAATAACACCTGTATTAAATGATTCAGACTGTTTATCCGTTAAATCTGAATGGGGCACACACGATCATAATGGTCATGGAACTCTAATGGCGGGAGTAGCTGCTTACAATAATTTGCAAGAACTCTTTGAAAGTTCTGATAGGGTTATCTTATATCATAGGTTAGAGTCTGTAAAAATATTGCCACCAGTAGGGAAAAATGACCCTGAACTTTGGGGAGACATTACATCACAAGCTATTAGTCTTGCTGAAATCAATTCTCCTAAGAAAAAAAGGATAATTTGTTCCGCTGTAACTGCTTCTGATACTCGTGATAGGGGGCGACCAACCTCGTGGTCAGGTGCCATTGATAATATTACATCGGGTGCTTTTGACAATGAAAAACGACTGATAATACTTGCGGCAGGAAATATTACAGATTTTAATCAAATCACTAATTATCCTCATAATCAATTAACAGATTCGATTCACGATCCCGGACAATCTTGGAATGCGTTAACTGTTGGGGCATTCACTAAATTGACAGATTTAACACATTCTAACCTAATTAATTACCAACCATTAGCTCAACAAAATCAGATTTCTCCTTTTACCACTTCATCATTAACCTGGGAAAGTAAATGGCCAATAAAACCGGAAGTGGTTTTTGAAGGGGGAAATGTTGCTGTTGATAATACTAATATGTGGACTGAATGCAACGACCTCTCTCTTATTTCAACTTATTATAAACCCACTCACCGTCTTTTTGAACCATTTAATATGACCAGTGCTGCAACAGCACAAGCTGCCAATTTTGCTGCACGCATTCAAGCCATGTATCCGGACTATTGGCCGGAAACAATTCGAGGGTTAATTGTACATTCAGCTAATTGGCCGAAAGCGTTATTCAGGCAATTTGTTCAAAATCCTGCTTCAAAAAGAGAAATACTGCAACTATTAAGAATAGCAGGATATGGCGTGCCTAATATTGACAAGGCATTATTTTGTGCTTCAAACAGCTTAACACTCATAGCCGAAGCGGAAATACAACCATTTATCAAAGAAAGAGAGAAGCAACCAAAGACAAATGAGATGCATTTATATAGACTCCCCTGGCCAACACAGGTATTGCAAGAGCTTGGGGAAGTGGAAGTTAAAATGAGAATAACCCTTTCCTATTTTGTTGAACCGGGACCGGGAGAGATTGGATGGAAAGATAGATACCGTTATCCCTCTTATGGTTTAAGATTTAACATCAATTCTCCAACAGAAAGCGAGGATGAATTTATAAGACGAATAAATAAGGCAGTAAGAGACGATGAACATGGGCACCCCAATACGGAAAGCGCTTCTGACCATTGGATGATTGGACAAAATCGAGATAAAGGTTCAATACATTCAGATATCTGGCAAGGTACTGCGATTGAACTGGCTTCATCCAATTTGATTGCAATTTATCCAAGTATAGGCTGGTGGAGAGAAAGACCACATTTAGAAAAGGTTAATAATAGAACAAGATATTCCTTAATTATCAGTATTGAAACGGAGGAACAAGATGTTGATATTTACACTCCTGTAGCATTACAAGTAGAACAAAAAATTCCGATTGAAATAAGCACAGCACACAACAATGTATAAGCGTGATGCGGGTCAAAATACAAGATATGAATATCTTAACAATAATAAACCATAGGTGTAAATTGAAAGTAAGGTGCAATAATAACCCGCACTACGCTTATACTCACCGTTGCCAGCAATAGAAAAAATGAGACTAATAGTACTAACATATCTTCTATTTGTCGTTATTTATGTGTTTTCACAAGAATCTGATATACCTAGGAATAAGCAAAAGTTTGAATTTGAAAAGTACAATAATGGGAAAATCAAAAAATTGAAACAAGGTACTTACATTGAAGTAGTTTCATATAACAAAGACACTACTCATATTCAATCAGGAGATTTGATTGATTTAAACGATTCATTATTAATAATTAATATGTCGTTTGAAGATTTTAAATTGGTTAAGGAGAATTTTACCTTCAGTAAATATTTCATTTACGAAACGCCTTATAAAACATCTATTCCAATTAATTCAATTGATTATTTAAGCTATGAGTCGAAAGGTTTATTCGTTTTTGCATCTCTTGGAGGCGTTTCATTGTTTACAGCATTAATTATTGCTCCGCTTGTCTCTATTGACAGAAGTGCACCAAATAATTTCAACTCAAAAAGGTATACAAGTATTATGAGACCAGCTCTTATTGGCACAGCAGTCGGATTGACAATTGGTTTTGACACAATGATAAAACTAAAGCTACCAACAAAAAATAAACCCCATTAAAAGGGCCTTCTATTCAAACCATTGGGGCAAATGCGGAAAAAGACAAGAAACTCATTGATTATGAGGAGTGAGCTTCTCCCCAATCTATAGGCTAAAGATAAGTAATTTTTAATTGAAACGATTATTTGTTTTTTAAATTTCATCACTAAGCAGCTTGTAAGTAAAGATCTACCGGTCTTTTTCTTTTGATTCTCTGATGTTACCGATGGTGATACCTGTCAATAAAACGACGGATGCCTTCATATACTTGATTCGGTTTTTTGTCTTTAGCCTCATCAACAAGTAGGGATAAACATATTCCGTTTTCACCAATTAGATTGGATTTCGTTTAGGATATAACGGGGTGATACCCATCTTTCTCATCAATCGCCGGATTCTTTTTACATTGTATTTCATCCCCATTTCCTTTAACTTTTTTTGCATACCTATTACACCAAGTGTCGGGTCCTCCATATACAGCCGCTCTATGATCTCCATTAGTTTCAGATTCTCTTTATTCTCTCCCAAGGGCTTATAATACAAGCTGCTTCTGTTTATGCCCAAAAGCGCACACTGACGACGAACACTTAATTGCTTGTTATTCCTATCTACTAATTTGCACAAGGTTTTCATAGCCCCATTTTCTTTAATCTTCTTTTTTAAAAAATCATTCTCTTTTTTCAACTTCTCAATTTTGGTGTAGAGTTCTTTAAGGTCTGTAGCATCCTGCTTGTTTTGACTGCTCTCATCAAACACTTTCGAACAATTCTCGATGAATTCCCGCTTCCATTGTGAAATTTGATTCGGATGTACTTCGAAACGTTTGGCCAATTGGCTCAAAGTTTCCTTTTCTTTGATCGCTTCCAAAGCAACTTTCGCTTTAAAAGCCGCACTGAATTTTCTTCTTGATTTTTTCATTTTTTTTGATTTTAAAGGTTAAATTTAAGGACTTTTTTTCAACTTAACTGTCGGTCTAAATTTTGGGGAGTATTACACTTTTTTCAACTTAATCGGTGGTTTAATATTTGGGGGGGTATTGCACTTTTATTTTACAAAGCGAAAACAGACCGGGTCTAATCTTTTTCAAAATTAACGACTCTTTCCTTTAATGGAGTGCTTTCCAAAATACAGGATGATGTTTTTCCAAAAATTTTATAACGGTTTCTGGCAATTAGATCATATAATAGGTCTCTGATGGGTTTAGGCAGAAAATAGAATAATTTTAACCAGAAAAAATAAATTTTTAAAAAATCAACACAAATTAATACGGCATCAGATTTCGTGAAAAACTTTCCTTTATGCCAAATTACCACAGTTGATTGGTTTAGGTTTTGAAAAAATGAGTAGTTTTTGACCTTTTGCAAAGAGGCAAATTGTAGTTGATGGTTTTTTTCGAATTTAAGGATGAATGATACCAATTGATTGCAAAGTAAACATTCATCATCAATGAATAAAATAGTGTCTTTTTCAGAAAATGAAGGCAAAATTCGATTCATAGTGCAAAAATAAGAAAGCCCGTCGATAAGACGGGCTTTCATCATTTATAGATGAGAATGAAATGATTAATGCAATACTTCTATGCGATATTGTTTTTGCATGGTACCGTCATTGAGTTGTAAGATATAAATACCATTATTCCAATCTGCCGTATTGATTTTAATAATTCCGTTATTATGGTTGTTTTCATAAACGAGTCGTCCATTGAGGTCATAAACAAAAACTTGAACTTTTGTGTTTGCCATTACATTTATATAGTCGACAGCTGGATTTGGGAAAACATTGACATTATATGAATTCACTTGATCAATACCGGTGATTAATTGAACGTCAGAAGCATTTCTGGGAGCAATTCTAAATTCACCGAAAGCATAATTGATCACACCGGTGATATTGTATTTGCTTCCTAAAGCAGGATTGGGATATTGATAAATAATTTTATCAACTTTTAGTGTGTCTCCTGCACTTCCATTGTTAACCGTCCATAATCCGAAACCTGCATTTGGATTGGTACATTGAGCATTGTTTACTTTGCACAACACACTTTCATATGGTTCGGTGTTTGCTTGTGCCGTGGTTACTACCAACGGAGCGGGTAAAGGATTTCCGCTGCTAATCAAGTTAAAAGCCGAAACGTTGGTCATTTCTGTCATATTGAAGTATTCTGTAATTTTTCCTGTTACTTCTACACTATCACCAAGATTAACCGTATTGGTATTGTCATAAACGAATAATCCACTCCAGGGGCCGTTGCCGTCTTGAATAAAATAACCGGCAGAATAAAAAGCGGTTACGATTCCTGCAGTTTTAACAATTTGCGAATTATAAGGACTATCACCATTTGGATTGGTAGTGTATTGTATGTCATAAATTGAAACAAATGGGGTTTGGGGCGCTCCTTGTTTGATGATTACGACACTATCAATGATGATGTGAGCAGGAGCCATTGTGCTTTTGATAGAAATGATGAACTCTCCATTGGAAGTGTCTTTTTCGCAAATTAATGTAGCATTGATCATTTGATTGGTAGCAGAATTAATAATTGTGTAGGAGGAATAAGGAGCATAACCAAATCCGGTGGAACGTCCGTCAAAGAGTCCAAATCTGACATCTCCGTTACCTCTTACCCATGCTTTGATTTCATATGTTGCACCGGAATCCACCTGCATCGGTTGGGTAGTAAATCTTCTATGGGTTGATTGTTCGTTGATTATGCGGGCAGCATACATTCCAAACTGATTTCCTGTAGCAACTTGTTGTACGCTATCGGTTTCAATGTTTGATTTATTACCCATAAAATCGGTGGGTAATAATGGAGTGCCGCTCCATGAAGAAAGATTACTTGAAAAAACTACTTGACTTTGAGCCCAATGGGCATAAAGTAGTACAATGGTTGCCAATAAAATTTTTTTCATAGTTTTTGTTTTTATGATTAATTATAAATTTTTATGTCATCGATACAAAATGTTCCCGTTTGCCCGTTGGCGCTGCTTCCATTATAGCGGAAGGCGATATAAAATGCACCATTATATCCCATAGGTAAAAAACCGGCAAGGTTTACCACACCGGAATTTACCCATTGATAGTTGGATGTCGACGAAGTTGGTAATGTAAATGATGAAGAAATTTCTGTCCAGGTGGCAGTTGCGGGATCTGTACCATTGTAGTTTGTAGAAATAAATACTTTAAAACCTGCGTGTGTCCAATAGGCCTGAGCACTTTTAAATTCCATTTTAATGTTTGGTGTGGCTTGTATTGGTGGAGTGATAAACCAAACTTCATTTGATGCATCGGTTGAATTGTAAGCATTGGTTTGGATATAAGTATTTCCGCTGAATAGTTTTGTTCTCCAAAGCCGTGTTCCTGATGTTGCTTTATTGGTATAACATTGAATGGAGATGTCCGTGTTGTCCGGGAAACTATTAAAATCTTGAATTAAACTGTCTACCGGTTGGCAGGTGCCCGGAGAGTTGCCATTGCATCTTGGTTGATTCATTTGCACTTCTGAAATGTCCCTGACATAAAATTGTTTGTCGGAGTTGTAAATACCCAAGATGCCAATCATCGAACCATTGTCTTGAGGCAATGGTTGTGATGCGAAATTTGCATATCCGCTGGTTCTCACAATTAAAGTATTTCCGTTACAATCTTCAAGCATTCTGTTTTGAGTTGTTTTGTTGGCAGCATCGGCCCAGGTTTTGCCTATCTCGGCTTGCATAAATTGTACATTTTCAAGCTTAATCAGGTATGATTGCAACGAATCGTGTAGTAAAGACAAGTTATTGATAACCAAAGGTGCTACATATTTGCCAACACCTTGTTTCACAATATGTTTGTTAACGTCTACAGAGTCGAGCTGCATCATATTGTTGTATTTGGTCAATCTTGTACCTTTTAAATAAATGCGTATCGAATCTCCCTGATACAACCCTCCACTGTTTACCAATCTCAACAAAATGGCCCCAGTATTGTCTTGAACATAAACATTTTTATAAAGGTTGCCATTTCTTTCATCGGCAGTAACAACGGCATACACAGAGTAGTCCTCAGTAAATTTCACATCTTGGTTGACATACATATTTTTTAGTTCCTTGATAGAAATAACAGAACCAACGGGCAGGTCTTCGACCGGTGGTTTATCCCATTCTTTTTTACAAGATCCAAGGACCAATAATGCTGATGAAATTAAAAAAAATTTTTTCATATGTTTAAAATCTAAAAGTTAACATTCCAAAATAATTACGTCCAATTTGATAGGCAAAACGCACAGGAAATTTATCAATATTTTTGGGATCGTATCTCATTTGTTCAAATGCCAGGGGTATGATGTCCTGATTGTTGAGAATATTATAAACATTGATATTGAATGCAATAATATATTTTTTGATTTTCCATGATTTACCGACATAAAAATCTATGGTATATCCGGGATCAAGTTTTTGCTGTTGTAAGAGTTCGGTATATTGAGGATCTGAAGGAATGATGCCTTCCAATGCTTCCAAAGTTCTTCTGTCAGGGTTAATATCGACATAAATGTTATCTATATAATTAAAATTTATTCCGCCAAACCAAAAGTTCTTACTGTAACGGATACCAAAAGATCCTGCTGCTTGTGGCATGCCTCCGAGACGGTAATTTTTAATGTAAACGACTCTGTTTTGGGCAAGTAATTCAGCCGAATTGTCTCGGGTAATTGTTGCCAGTGGCCTTGAGTTGTAGAGATATTGCCCCCAGCCGCCTGTTATGTATGCCGATAATGCACTGTTGATTTTATATTCCAATAATCCTTCAAAACCTTGATATAAATAATTGACTCCGCTCATTGTGTAGTTTACAAAAGCTCGGAAAACATCATGATAATAGGTACGGGACCAAGTACTATTGTTAATTTCAGTATAGAATCCGGTCAAACGTATGGCAAAACGATTAAATTTAGAATGCAATGAGATATCTGCAGAACGAATTTCAACAGGTTTCAGACCCGGAACAATAAAATCCCTGGTGCGTGGTGAGATGTATGCGTTAAAAATTGTAGGGGCTTGTGTAAACCAAGCCATATTTGATGTGATATAGTGATTGCCGTTAAATGCATAGGTAATACCACCTTTAAAGCCACCGGTATAGAAAGTGTTTTTAGGGGATTTTCCGTATGAATTTTCAGGAAACAATCCATTCTTCATGAATCCTTCACGGTAAAAGGAGGTATAATTAAAAAATCCGGCCAGGAAATATTTAAATTTTTTAAATGAATGATCAATCTGCGAAAAAATTTCTCCGGAAGATTTATGCATCTTGTAATGATATCCATATACATCATTTTCTTTAACAACCCGGTTAGGAGTATTGAGATCATTTTGGGCTGCATTGGGATCTGCAAAATCCTGTTCGGCAAATTGATCGACATCCAACCAAAAGTCTCCTCCCAATAGATCCGCCAGGCGTTTATAGTTGTCGGAACTGTATTTTTCAGCATTTAAACCTCCCGAAAGTTTCAAATTGTCTTTTAAATAATGACGAAAATATCCATTAAATCCAAGCAAAAATGGGTCGGTCCGGTATTCTTCCAAAATGTATTTTGATCGAAGGCCTTCGATTGTATTTCCGTTTATTCCGTTTGCATTGTTTACCTGATAAAGGTTTTTATAGTTGGCTTGATAAAGGGCATTCCAATTAATTTGTGATGTGTTTGGGTCATTTTGCCAATTATAGGTCAATTGTTGGGCGTAAACGGGATTTGATTCAGCATAGTAGCTTGGTAAATAACGGTAGTAGTCCGGGCGTGGATCAGGAGCATCATACCAATTAAGGCCGGTGATACCGCTCATGCCAAATTGAGCATATGCAGTGGCCGAATACATTGTTTTGTCACTCACTTTGTTATCAAATGTGATTAAGGCAATGGGTTTATGATAAGTAGAAACACGTGAATTGCGCTTTTCGCCGTTTTGCCATCCCCAGTATGAATTATAATATTTGTTGTTGGTGAGCAAATATGTTTCTTCTACATTTATACTTTGTCTGCCTTGTTGAACATAATTGCCCAAGAAGCTGAAGTTGATACGTTTGTTTTCTGTGATTTTTTTCTCGGCGGCTATAAAATAACTGTAACCTTGATAAAAAGTGCCCGGGACATATCCTTCTTTGGCATACCTGCCGGAGAGGGATACTGTATATGCCCAGTTGTTTTCCAACCACCCGGTGCCGTGTGTGGCCATCACTCTGTGACGATAAGCCCTGTTTGAAGATGCATAAGAAAAACGACTTCCGGTAAAATTGGAAGCCCTTGCATTGATGTCGGAATAACCTCCGATGGGACTAAAGTAATACATTGCAGGGGCAATACCCACCTGAATTTCACGATAGCGGGTGATATCGTTTAAGCCACCCCATGAACTCCATGAAGCCCATCCACGTTCTTCGTCATTAAATCTGACTCCATTGATGCTAACGGCTGTCAGGTCACTGTTGTACCCCCGAATTCTGTATCTTGATTGACCGAGATTAAATGCAGAAGTAAAATAATAAAGGTCTCTTGATGCCTGTAACACACCGGCAAGATCGATAGATTCGAATCCGTCGCCTGCGTCACCGGCGGTTGTGGTTAACACGGGCAATTGCCACTCTTCTTTTGCCAAACTGTCAATTATCCGGAGAGTGTCGGGTTGTTGGGCAGTCAACAAAACACCTTCCAAAATTAACCATCCAAATAGTAATAATTTGCGCATGAACAATTTTTTTGCAAAGTAACGAATTTTAATCCTTCGTCTATATGATAGAGATTGTTAAATTAACATTAATTCTATGGTGTTGCATAAAAAAGAAAACCGGGACCTTTCGCCCGGTTTTCTTTTTTCGATTGTTTAAATTTAATTTTTTATCAATACTTTTTCAATGAATAGTTGTTGCTGTGTATATACATTTAGCCAATAAATACCATCAGCCACATTAAAGTTTAAATCAATCACAGTGGAGTTGTTTCCGTTGAGTTTGATAATTTCTTTGCCCAAAGCGTCATATAGAATGATTGTTTTGATGGGATCAGGTGATTTTAGAGTGAAAAAGCCGGTTGATGGATTGGGATATAAAGCGATCGTGCCGGTAGAATAATTTGCCAAATCAGTTGTATTGACATTAAAGGGCGCCGAAGTAGAGGAGCAACCGTTGTTGTCGGTGATAGTGACGGTATAAGTACCGGGTTGAGTAATCGTTAGAGTTTGACCGGTAGCACCCGGTATGGGGTTTCCATTTAAATACCATTGATAACTATAACCGGCAAGTGAACACATCAATATATTTCCTGATTGGGTAATGGTTGGTGTAGGCGGATTGTTGTTTACAGTAACCGTGACATTGGTTGAACCTGAACATCCGTTTGCATCGGTGCCGTTTACAGTATAAGTGGTGGTATTCATCGGTGCGGCAAGTACGGATGAACCACTTGTTGCACTAAGACCGGTAGATGGAGACCAAGTGTATGTTTGAGCTCCGGTTGCATTTAAAGTTACTCCTGTGCCGGAACAAATGGAGGGATTGGCAGGAGAGACGTTAATGTTGGGATTTGCATTTATAACCACATTGTAGGTAGCAGAACTTGACCCGTATTGATTGCTAACGGTTAATGTACATACATATGTGCCGGGAGCATTAAAACAAACATTCCCGGGATTTTGTTGGGTAGAGCCGGCCGGTGTGCCACCCGGAAATGTCCATTGCCATGAAGTAGGGTTATTGGTTGAATTATCCGAAAAGTTTAGGCAATCTCCCGGGCATTTGGCCGTACCTTGAACACTCATTGCCGCTGTGGGGGGTGAGCCGGATACACTACCTTGAATATTGATATTGTCTATATACATATTGTTGCCCCAGTGTCCTCTGTTTCTAAAAGCTACAACAACACTGCTTTGTCCGGCAAAAGCATTTAAATTGATTGATTTAGTAGTCCATTGAGTTGAAGTAGGTGTAAAAGCATTGGTATTGTCAGGAGCAGTGGCTAAAGTAGATCCACCTTGCATCCAGATCGAGGTGTATGTTTGCCCACAATCTGTTGAAACTAATATTTCCAACGTGTCGCTATATGTAGCATTATAACGGGCATAAGCAAGATCGAAGGTCATCGTAACGGTAGAGTATCCGCTAAAATTAAGAGGAGATGTGATCATCGCATCAAAAGCTCCTTGAGCATTATTGGTGTAATTGTCAAAAAATGCACTTTGTGTACTGTTACCATAGCCACCTGCCGATGTAGATAATTCCCATACAAACCCGTCGTTTCCACCATCAATTATGAAAATATTTGGCGGTGGGAAAGTTGCATTTTGAAAATCTTTAGTAAATGGGAGGTTAATGGAGTTTTGAATGGTGATATAATTGGTTTGAGTGAAAGAGTTAGAACCATTGCTGTTGGTAGCGGTTAACGTAACGCTGTATGTACCTGCCGTATTGAATTGCACAATGGGGTTTTGGCTGGATGAGTTTGTACCGGACACATAGGTGAATCCTGTACTTGGAGAAATTGTCCATGACCATGAAGTCGGATTACCGGAACTTAAATCGGTGAATTGTACAATTGTACCGGGACATCCGGTTGTTGGAGTGGCAGTGAAATTTGCCACGGGTGGAGAGTTGGGAGAAGTATATAAATCGCTTTCCCACAGCCCTCTTCCATAGGTTGCAGCACGTATTTTACCTGCTCCGTAATGAATCTCAAGTTCATTGACAATAACATTTGGGAGACCTGTGTTGTATGCCTGCCAGGAAGACATATTGTCGTCTCTTACATAAACTCCGACATCAGTGCCGACGTAAACGCGATTGGGAGAACCATTTTCATATACAATACAGTTTACGGGCAGGTTGGGTAGACCGGTCGAAAAGTTTGTCCAAGAGGATCCTCCATTGGTACTCAAATAGACCTTATTTGCAGAGCTGTATCCCGAAAATGTCACATATACACGGTTAGGATCAGTATTGGAAACAGCAATATAAGTTATTGATGCTGAACTAACCGGCAGTCCGGATGTAATATTTGTAAAACTTGTACCACCATTGGTCGATTTAAATAAAGCATTTTGTTTGGCCACATAAATGACATTAGGATTGGACGGGGCATAAGCAATGGCTTTTACATTACCTGATCCCCCGGAGAGAGTTCCTAAAGCAGACCAAGAAGAACCGCCATTGGTAGTTACATAAACACCGGCCTTTCCTACAAGCAATGTTTGATTGTTGGTTGGATGCATCACATAAGGTGTAACCCAATCACCATCGGCGTCAACCCCGGTTCCACCTGTGCTTACGATGGTTGTCCAAGAACTACCGCCATTTGTAGATTTTCTTATATTGCCATAGTATAATTCTCCATACATTATATTGGCATTCGTATAATCAATGATGCATTCCATACCGTCACCGCCAATTACTCTAGACCATGTAGTATTGTTTTTTAGATTGGTGCCATTATCTTGCCAACCGGTGATTACTTTATTGGCATCGGTAACACTCAGACCCAACCGATAAATTTGTGCTATCGGCAGATTTGAACTGATGTCCACCCAATTGACCCCACCGTCTGTAGTTTTAAATATTCCTCCATCGGTAGCGGCGAAAATTGTAGAACCATTGTTCGGGTAAAAAATCAAATCATGAATATCTGCATGCACATAATCGGCTCCACCGCTTCCTGTCCAATGACCTATTAGAGACCAAGAAGAACCGCCATTGGTGGTTTTCCAAATGTTTATTCCTCCTACTACAACAGTATTGGCGTTGGTTGGTGATGCGGCTATTGCAAGGTCATACCATGCTTGTCCTCCTTGATCGTTACCGGTGGAAGACCAACCCAACAAATTGGGAGAGTTTGCCATCAAAGTAAAAGAAGTACCACTGTTGGTAGAACGGTAGAACCCATAAAATCCGTAATCTGTTTGACTTCCAACTAAAACATATACATAAGAAGCATTGGCAGGAGTAACAGCAATGGCCATTCTGATAGAAGCGCTGGCAGAAGGCAACCCCGATGTAATTAATGTAAACGAGGCACCTCCGTTGGTTGATTTGTAAAATTGATCAGTACAAGCATAAACAACAGTTGTGTCATTGGGTTTGTATTCAATGTCGTAAAAACTTCCCGTTTGTACTTGTGTCCACGTGTTTCCGGCATTGTTGGTTTTATACACACCATTGCTGGTTGCAGCCAAAAGTGTATTAGGGTTAAGCGGATTCATGATCAATTTGCGAATTCTTCTGGTTTGTTGAACAGTCCAGGATAAACCGGTGGGGTTCCATGTATTTCCTCCGTCTGTAGTTTTTAATACTCCTATACTGTAGGTGTCCCCGGCATCCCCATCTCCGGTGGCAAGATACATGATGTTTGGATTCCCGGGATGAATGGCTAAATCACTGCATCCAATGGAGGCAAGCAAATCGGTGTTGACATTAGACCAAGATGAGCCTCCGTTGGTTGTTTTCCATAAACCACCGGCAGGAGCCCCCACAAAATAAGTATTGGTATTGGTAGGATGAAAGCGAACACAATTAAGACGTCCGGCTCCTCCACCTCCACTAGGAACACTGGTGTTGCCGATGTAGGTCCAGTTGGCAGCTTTATCGTTTGTGCCTTTTTCCTTCTTTTGATTGGCGTAAAATTGTAACATGGCCCGGTTCATTATATTCCGGTCTCCATGAGGATATACTCGCGGTTCCATGAACCATTCCCAACGTTTAAATTGTTTCCAACCCTTGCCTTTTTCTGTATGATCCTTTCCTTTCCAATATTCATTGAAGGTTTTTTGTATTTCGTAGAAGTTTACATTTGGGTCTTGCATCATACTAACCCAATCGTGTGGATTCTCTATATCATTTTTTTGTACTGTCAAGTTTGTTTGTGATGTTAAAGAACTAAAAACAAACATCACACTTGTAAAAAGGAATAATGCTTTTTTCATATACAAAAAAAATTTTAGGTATGTAAATTTACTGATAAAGACGTTATGGTGGTCAAATCAAGATGCTTGAAAAATTGACAAATTTCATTTAAAATTGAAATCCTGAATTTTTAAGTATTTGAATAATTTTCGATAAACCAGTGGTTTTATTCGACGAATCAATAATGAAGTGACAAGCATCTTGATAATGGCTTTTTCTTTTTTCGTACAATTCTAAAAGTTTTTGATAAATTGAATCATCTGATTTGTCTTGTAAAAACAGTGGTCTTTTTTTGCTTTTTTTTATCCTTTCATATAATATGTGCAACTCTGTTTTGCACCAAATAACCAATCCACTTTTTTTTAACAATCCGGCAACTCCGGGAATCGAAGGCATTCCTCCTCCTGTTGAAACCACAGTGGTAGTTTTACAGTCCTTAATTATTTGATGTAAAACATCAAACTCAAGTTGCCGAAAGTAGTGCTCTCCTTTCAATGAAAATATTTCGGCAATGGTAAGTTTTTCTTTTTTTTCTATAATTGAGTCAGTATCAATAAAATTGGCTTTTATTTTGCTTGCCAGGAGTTTTCCAATGGTGCTTTTGCCACTTGCGGGCATTCCTATCAAAAAAATTAATTTTTTTTGTTTTACATTGTTTATAGAGGTCATTTTATCGACGCAAAGGAGAGTTCTTTTCTTTTTCGAATTTTTTTCTTACCAATTTTTCGGTCAATGAAGGGAAAAATTTACTTAGCCAAACAGCCATAATTCCCTCTTTTGTCATGATTACCCATTTTATTCTTTTCTTATATGCTTTGTAAATTCTATTGGCCACTTCTTCTGCACTCATGATTTTGTCTTCTTCTAATGGACTTTCCCCCTGCATTTCACCTTGGGCATTCAGTGCTTTCTTTCGAATGTTGGAAGAGGTAAAACCGGGGCAGGCAATCATGACGTGCAATTGAGGATTTTCTATCCTTAGCGATTGCAAAAAACCATGCATGGCAAATTTAGAGGCCGAGTAGGCCGATCTGGCAGGCAATCCGATAAATCCTGCTATTGAGGAGATACCTATAACCGTACCGTTTGATTGTAAAATATATGGTAAGGCTAATTTGGTGCAATAAACTGTTCCCCAAAAGTTTATATCCATCACCATTTTGAAAACATCCACAGACGTTTCTTCGACCAACCCACGCATGGATATCCCTGCGTTGTTGATCAACAAATCTATTCTTCCGGTTTTATTTATCACAAATTCAATTAAAGTTTTGCAATCTTGTTCGGACGAAACGTCGGCTCTTATAAAATCATGCTCTATTCCCAACAATTTCAATTCGTTTGATGCCTTTTCAAGTTCAGATTGATTTCTTCCGCAATAGAAAATATAAAAGCCATTTTTTCCAAACTCCTTGCAAAGAGCTTTTCCTATTCCGGAACTTCCACCTGTGATGAGGGCTACCGGTTTTACTTTTTTCATGTTGCAATTTTCATGCAAAATAAACCAGAATTCATGAAATACTTTTAAATTTATGAATAAATACTGCTTTTATGCTTCAGGAATAAATTTTAATTCATCAAAAAAATAAGAAAAATGATAAGACGACTTGAAAAACTATCTTTAGCATAAACTTTCGTAATTTTAACGCGAAAAAACAAAATAATTATGATTGTTATAACCGGTGCGGCAGGTTTTATTGGTTCCTGTTTAGTTGCATTTCTCAATGAAAACAATTTTAATGATTTGGTTTTGGTGGATGATTTTTCCAATCCCTCCAAAAAAAATAATTGGCAATATAAACGTTATACCAAAATACTTGATCGGGATCAATGGTGGGAATGGCTTGACTTAAACGCCGATCAGGTTGAAATTATCATTCATTTGGGAGCAAGAACCGACACTACAGAATTTAATCAAGAGTTGCTGAATAAATTAAATACAAATTACAGCAAAAAAGTATGGAACAAATGTGTGGAGCATAATATACCGCTTATCTATGCATCCTCAGCTGCAACCTATGGAGACGGACACAATGGTTATTCCGACCGGCTTACTCCTGAAAATCTGCACCCTTTGAATCCTTATGGGAAATCCAAAAATGATTTTGATGCCTGGGCATTGGTTCAGGAAAAATCGCCTTTTTTCTGGGCGGGTCTAAAGTTTTTTAATGTTTACGGTCCCAACGAATATCATAAAGGCCGAATGGCTTCTGTGATTTTTCATGCCTATCGGCAAATCAAAGATCAAGGTAAGATACGTTTATTTCAATCCCATAGAGATGGGATTGGACATGGAGAACAAAAGAGAGATTTTATTTACGTCAAAGATGTTTGTAAAATCATTTTTTACTTGATGACCCGGCGGCCAAATGTCAATGGACTATTAAATGTAGGTACAGGCCGGGCCAGGTCTTTTAATGACCTTGCCAATGCCGTATTTGATGCTCTGGGAACTCAATCAAACATTGAATACATTCCGACACCTGAAGATATTCGTGAAAAATATCAATACTTTACTGAAGCCGACATTTCAAAATTAAGAGAAACAGGTTACACAGGTACTTTTACTTCACTTGAAGAAGGAGTGGCCGATTATGTAAAGCAATATTTGATTCCGGAAAAATATTGGTAAAATGAAAATAATCAAAAAAATTGGAATATATACATCCGGAGGCGATTCGCCCGGAATGAATGCGTGTATCCGGGCGGCTGTGCTGAGGTGTATTAAGTTAAATGTAGTGCCGGTGGGTATTTATCATGGTTATGAGGGATTGATTAATGCTGATTTTAAGGATTTGCACATAGAGGATGTCAAAAATATAGGGCATTTGGGAGGAACGGTATTGAAAACAGCACGTAGCAAGAGATTTTTGGAAAAAAAATGGCGGCAAATTGCATTTGATAATTGCAAAAAAGCCGGTATTGATGCATTGTTTGTGATTGGTGGTGATGGGAGTTTTACCGGTGCAAAAGTTTTTTCTGACGAATTCGGCATGCCAGTAGTAGGCGCTCCCGGTACTATAGACAATGATTTATATGGAACAGATTTCACCATAGGTTATGATACGGCTATCAATACCGTTGTGCAAGCCATCGATAAAATTCGTGACACTGCCGAATCCCACGACAGAGTTTTTTTTATTGAAGTGATGGGGCGTGATGCAGGATTAATTGCATTGCGATCGGCTATTGCCGGAGGAGTTGAGGGGGTATTGATTCCTGAAACCACAAAGGATTTTCCACAAATGATGGAAAAGTTGAAAAATTATTTAAATCACGGAAAAGGCAGTTTTATTTGTGTGGTGGCTGAAGGAGATCAAAGCGGTGGTGCTTATCGGGTGGCCGAAAAGGTAAAAAAAGAATATCCGGGTTTGGAAACCAGGGTAACAGTTTTAGGACATATTCAGCGGGGAGGGTCTCCAACGGCCATGGACCGTATTGTGGCCGTAAGATCAGGAATTGCTGCTATTGATGCTTTGGTAGAGGGAAAAAGCAATATAATGATAGGAATTGTAGATCAAAAAATTCAATATGTGCCTTTTGAGAAAGCAATCAAACATCACATTACTTTAAAAAAAGACCTTCTGGATGCCATTCAACTAATTTCTGTTTATTGATATGTCTCTTAGGTTTGCAGATGTATTTTTACCTTTGGCTGTTCCCGGATTATTCACTTACGAAGTTCCGGACAGTGAGATTTCTCGTATCGTACCGGGAGTTAGAGTAATGGTAAGTTTTGGTAAAGGGAACAGAAAATATACCGGTATAGTTTATAAATTGCATTCGCAAAAGCCGCCATATCAAATCAAACCTGTTTTTGAAGTTTTGGATGAATGTCCTGTTGTGACTCAAAACCAAATGGAATGGTGGATAAAAATTGCCGGGTATTATATGGCCAATCCCGGAGAAGTGATGCAGGCCGCATTGCCTTCTGCCTTTCAATTTGAAGAATCTTTGGAATATTATTTAAAAAATAAAAATTTTCATCAATTGGATCTTGATGATGATTCGTTGATGATTTGTAACTACCTGAATAATAGCCGCTCTGCCGGTATTCATGAATTGATAAAATTGCCTCTTAAAAAAAACTTGCATAAAACATTGAGCAGGTTGATAGAATTATCATTGATAGGTGTGATTGAAAATATTGAAGAAAAATATAAACCTAAAAAAGAATCGTTCATTCAAATCCACCCGGATTATAGAAATGAAAAAAAATTGTCGGAAGTTTTCGACAATTTGTCTCAAAGGGCATTCAAGCAACTCGAAGTATTGCAATGGATAGTAGCCCATAGTGGTGAAGATTTTTCGCAAAGCATCAAAAAATCTTACATAACGAAAAACAATCCTGAATTTGATGCATCGCTCAGAGAGCTTATAAAGAAAAAAATTGTAGTTAAAATCGAAGAAACCATCAACAGGGTTATTCCCTCCGAAATAATAGAAACACAACCATTAAAAACACTCTCGAAAGAACAAGAAACTGCATTGAATGAAATTAAAAAGCATTTTGAACAAAACAGGCCTGTTTTGTTGCATGGTGTTACAGGCAGCGGAAAAACCGAAATATACCTTCATTTGATAAAAGAATATGTAGAAAGAGGTTATCAGGTATTGTATTTACTTCCGGAAATTGCATTGACTCATCAAATCATCAGTCGAGTCAAAAGCGTCTTTGGGGCCAAAGCAGGAGTGTATCATAGCAGGTTCAGTCAAAACGAAAGAGTGGAGATATGGAAAGAAGTTTTGTCTTTCGAACAAGGGCGGGAAAACTATTTTCAAATTGTGGTCGGACCACGTTCGGCTATGTTTCTTCCATTTAAAAAATTAGGATTGATTATAATTGATGAGGAACACGATGAAAGTTTTAAACAGGAGGATCCTTCACCACGATACAATGCAAGAGATGTATGTTTATGGATGAGCCATAAGGAAAAAATCCCTATTTTATTGGGAAGTGCCACTCCCTCAACAGAAATATTTAAACTTACAGAACAAAACAAAATAGCGAGAGTGCAATTGACTAAACGATTCAATGATACACCCTTGCCCGAAATTTATATACATGACATGAAGCCCTATTTTAAAGGTAAAAATCAACCTCCTCTTATATCTCCTTTTTTGAAAGATATGATGGAAAAAGTCTTACAAAGAAAAAAACAAATCATACTTTTTCATCATCGTAGAGGTTATGCGCCTGTAACTTTATGTTTGGACTGCGAACATGTTCATCTTTGTCATGCTTGTGATATTTCATTAACTTACCATAAAAAACAAAACCGGTTATATTGCCATTTATGCGGTTTTCATAGAGACGTGTTCCAAAGATGCGAAAAATGTGGCAGTCCCAATATCATCATTAAAGGCACAGGGACAGAGAAAGTAGAAGAAGAAGTTTCATATTTGTTCCCGCAAGCCCGTATTGGCCGGCTTGACTATGACAGCACAAGAACCAAAGGTTCGTACTACAAAATTTTGAGTGATTTTGAAGACAGGAAAATAGACATATTGATCGGAACAAAAATGGTTACCAAAGGCCTTGATTTTGATCATGTTGATTTAGTAGGGATAGTCAATGCCGACGGTCTTTTGTCATTTCCCGATTTCAGGGCTTCTGAACGAGCCCTACAAACGTATGTTCAGGTTGCAGGTAGGAGTGGACGAAAAAAAAACGGACTGGTTGTTATTCAAACCTATCGCCCGACTCATAAAGTATTTAAATACCTTGTGCAAAACGATTATTTGGGATTGATAAAAGAAGAGTTGAAAACACGCGAAGAGTTTTTTTATCCTCCGTTTGTAAAGCTAATTCAAATACAATTCCGCCATAAACAACAAAAAGATTTATTTCAAAATTTGTCTATACTTGCCGAAAAGTTAAGACAAAAACTTGGGAGCCGTGTATTAGGACCCGAAGAAGATAGAATTCATAAAGTCAATAATTTTTACCGTTACAACTTATTGATAAAAATTTTACCTAAAGACGATGCCAACGAAGTCAAATGGATTGTAAAACAAAACCTGGGATGGCTACAACATGCCATGTCTACGGTGAAAATACATATAGATGTTGATCCTTACTAAATATAAACTATTAAAATATGAAAAAAATGACCTTTGAAGAGTTTCACGAATATCTGAAAGAATTGAATTATTGGAAAGGAGTTTTGTCTTTGCTACATTGGGACCAGGAAGTGTATATGCCTGAAGACGCTTCAGAGTATAGATCTAAACAAATTGCCGCATTGAGCAAACTTCTGCATCAAAAAGCAACGAATGAACAGTGGTATCAAAATCTGTTAGAATTGTCTAAAAATAGCAATCTGAATGACTTTCAAAAAAAGAATATTGCCCTGGTCATTGAAGATGTCGAAAGGCAAAAAAAACTTCCCGAAGAGTTTGTTATAAAAATGAGTGAAACCACTGCTCGTGCATTTCATTATTGGCATAAGGCAAAAACCGAAAACCGTTTTGAGATTTTTGCGCCATGGTTGGAAAAATTAATAGAACTCAAAAAACAGGAAATTACCTTTATAGGACAGTTTGAACATCCTTATGATGCTTTATTGAATGATTATGATAAAGGGCTAACAGTAAGTAAGTTAATGCCGGTTTTTGAACATTTGAAAACTTTTCTGCCTCAATTTGTACAAAACTTACCCCAAGAATTTAAAGATGCTAAGTATACCCATGTGTTGAAACAAAATTTTGAAAAAGAAAAGCAATGGGAATTTACCAAAAAAATGATAGAAAAATTAGGTTTCAGTTTTAAATCGGGCAGATTGGATTTGTCACCACATCCTTTTTCGATAAATATTGGTTCCGGTGATGTGAGAATTACCACTAAAGTCAATGAGAGCGATATTTCTGAAATTATTTGGAGTACCCTGCACGAGATGGGACATGCATTTTATGAAGCCGGACTCAATCCTGCTTATGAGGGATTGCCGGCAGCAGATGCTTGTTCCTTATCCATTCACGAATCCCAATCAAGGATTTGGGAGAATAACGTGGGGAGAAGCAAATTTTTTTGGAATTATTTTTTGCCACAATTAAAAAATGTTTTTCCTTCACAATTAGGCAATATCGAAGCGGATGCTTTTTATTTTGCGGTGAATCATGTAGAACCATCATTGATCAGAATAGAAGCAGACGAACTTACTTATCATCTGCATGTTTTTATACGTTTCACGATTGAAAAGGAAATTTTTGAAGGCAAAACAGAAGTAAATGACCTTCCTCAAAGATGGAACGGGCTATACAGGAAGTATCTCGGTGTGGAAGTGCCTTCTGATGACCAAGGGATTTTACAGGACGTTCATTGGTCTCATGGTAGTTTTGGATATTTTCCAACATACACTTTGGGTAGTTTATATGCTGCTCAGTTTTTTGAACAAGCCACACAGGACATTCCAAAATTAACGGAATTGTTTCAACATGGAGACTACAATCTTTTTTATCAATGGTTAAAAGATAATGTGTATTCTCAAGGCCGGTTGTTGACTTCTGAAGAATTGTGTCAAAAGATTACCGGGAGAAATTTAGATGTGTCATCCTATCAAAGATACGTACAAAACAAATTTGCAGTATAAAAGTTTTGAATGCTGAAAATTTGATTTCAAAATGGATTTTGTTTAATTTGGTAAAATATTTCAATCGATAAACTATGAAGGGCTTTTTAATAATTTTCCTGTTGTATATTATGAATATTCAAAATTGTCAAAACAAAAATTCAACAGCCGACAATCAAAACGAACATGTTTCAACATTATTGATATCGTTTATTTCTAAAGGAAGCGGTATAAATTATACTGCCAAAAATGTTTTTGATGAATATATTGCATCTTTCGAAAAAAAACATAATGTGAAAATTCAATACGAAGAACATGGTTGGGGGCGTGAAGGAGAGGTGGATTATTGTATAGATTTATCAAATTTAAAAGACAAAGAAAAAAATATCTTTCTATCCGGTACCTATGAAAAATTGAGTAATCAAGATAATGTGATTATTGAAAAGAATGGTGAGTGCAGGCATAAGAAAAATTAAAAGATAGTCATTAAATTATGCTTAACTTTGCACTTTAAAAAATTAATTTTTATGACTACAAACGGTTCAAATTTTACATTAGATTGGGGAGAATTTAAATTTCAACCCAAAGCAAAAGTTTATCGTCAATTAACTCCTGCCGAATTGGTGGAAGAAACCATCAAAAGAGGCGAGGGGGTACTTGCCGATACCGGCGCTTTGATGATTGATACCGGACAATTTAAAGGACGCGCACCAAAAGACAAATATACTGTCAAAGATCATATCACAGCCGATAAAATATGGTGGGGTGAAGTAAATCAACCATTTGATCCGGTCGATTTCGACAGATTATTAATGAAAGTATTCAATTATTTAGAAGATAAAGATTTGTTTGTACGTGATGCTTACGTTTGTGCCGATAAAAATTACAGATTAAACCTAAGGGTGATCAATGAAAATCCATGGGGCAATCTGTTTGCTTACAATATGTTTTTGCGTCCCACCGCTGAAGAATTGTTTAACTTTTCACCTGATTGGCTGATCATACATGCACCGGGTTTTAAGGCAAACCCTCAAGAAGATAAAACCATCCGGGAAAATTTTGCGATTTTGAATTTTTCCCGTCGAAATATTGCTGATTGGTGGGACGGGATATACCGGAGAAATGAAAAAAGGCATATTTACTGTACTAAATTTTATTTTGCCTGTGAATTATGGGGTGTTTCCTATGCATTGCTCTGCCAATGTCGGACAAAAGGGTGACACGGCAATCTTTTTTGGCCTTTCCGGTACAGGAAAAACCACATTGTCGTCCGACCCCAACCGTCAATTGATCGGAGATGACGAACACGGATGGAGTGATAATACCGTATTTAACTTCGAAGGTGGTTGTTATGCCAAATGTATCAATCTGTCACAGGAACAAGAGCCATTGATTTGGAATGCCATCAAATTTGGTTCCCTTTTGGAAAATACCGAGTTCTATCCGGGAACAAGAAAAGTCGATTATACGAATGCATCGAAAACCGAAAATACTAGGGTAAGTTATCCGGTTGAATATATTGAAAACATAAAACAAGGATTACAAGGCGAAATACCCAAAAACATCTTCTTTTTAACTTGCGATGCCTTTGGTGTGTTGCCTCCTATTGCAAGGTTAAGTAAAGCGCAGGCAATGTATCAATTTATCTCCGGCTATACCGCTAAAGTGGCAGGAACGGAAGCCGGCATCACAGAGCCCCAAACCACTTTCTCGGCTTGCTTTGGTCAACCTTTCTTGCCGCTGCATCCTACCTATTATGCTGAAATGTTGGGTAAAAAAATAGAGCAACATAATGTCAATATTTGGTTGGTCAATACAGGATGGACAGGAGGGCCATACGGAGTTGGCTCCAGAATAAAACTAAAATACACAAGGGCTATGATCAACGCCGCATTAAATGGCGATTTGGACAATGTAGAATATTGGGAAACACCATTTTTTGGCTTACAAGTACCGGTGAGTGTACCGGGTGTGCCGGATGAAATTTTAAATCCGAGAAATACTTGGAAAAACCCTGATGAATTTGACAGAAAAGCAATGGAGTTAGCCGAAAAATTTGTGAAAAACTTTGAGAAATACCGTTCGTTTGCCAATGAAGAAATTTTAACGGCAGCCCCAAAAGTTTCCATTAAGGCATAATTTTTGTGATTTTAATTCTGCAAACCCATAAAAACCAAAAACTATGAAAAAGATCATTTTTAAAACATTGGCAATAAGCGGGTTGATATTCTTATCGTCTGCTTTATCGGCTCAAACAACCGAAAAAAGTAAATCTATCAAACCCGCAGAAAAACCTGCGCTACAAGAAGCACAAAAGAAAAATGCAGAACCTGCTTCCCCCTCAGAATATTCTGCTCCGGCTGCTCCCAAATCTTCAACTCCCATCAATACGCAAACCAACAATCAACCTGAACCATCGAATGCTGCTCCCTCAAAGCCTGTAAAAACCAAACCGGTCAATAAAACAGCGCAACCTGCTTCTTTGGCTCCCCAACAAAGAGTGATAATTCACGAAGGAACCAAAGACCCTAATCAAAATTCACCGAAATAGATAATATCTGTTGTATATTTTAAAAGGGGCATATTTGTTGTGCCCCTTTTTTTGTAAAATGTTTATAATGTTAAAGAAAGTTGAGTCAGAAAATGATATTCAATTGTTGATCAAGCTGGCTGATGAAATTTGGCATAAGTATTATCCTTCCATCATTGGAAAAAATCAAGTGGAATACATGTTGAAAAAATTTTATGACGCCTGGTATATTTTCGACAGGATCAACAAAGGAGAGGAAAATTATTTTTTGATTGAAGATAATGAACACTACGTCGGATTTGTTTCATTTAGCGAACCATTCGAAACATATTTTATACACAAATTTTATTTACATCCTGATTTACATGGAACAGGAATAGCAACTAAAACTTTGAAAAAATTGTTTGATGACCATTTTAAAAATAAAAATAAACCGGTGAGATTAACAGTTAACAGACAGAACATCAGAGCCATTAATTTTTATTTCAAAATGGGATTTATTATTGAGAAGGTGGCAGATTTTGACATAGGAAACGGATTTTTTATGAATGATTTTGTGATGGTTCACCGAAGATGCTAATACTTTTACAGAAATTTAGATGGTACAGAAATTTCTTAAAATCAAAAAGCCGGTCAATCGACCGGCTTTTTTAAATTAAGAAAAATAAAATTTAGGCTTTTACTTGATCAACAATTGCTTTGAATGCTTCCGGATTGTGGTAAGCAAGGTCGGCGAGAGCTTTGCGGTTGAGTTTGATTCCTTTTTTGTGCACTAATCCCATAAATTGAGAATAACTCAATCCATTTTCTCTTGCAGCTGCATTAATTCTTTGAATCCAAATGCTTCTGTAAACACGTTTTTTTTGCTTACGTCCGGAATAAGCAAATTGCAATCCTCTTTCGACCGCGTTTTTTGCGACGGTGTAAACATTTTTTCTACGGCCAAAATATCCTTTGGCTTGTTTAAGGATTTTTTTGCGTCTCTTTTTGGCTGCAACTAAATTACTTGATCTTGGCATAACTGTATAATTTGTGTTGTCAGGCGGCCTAAGGCACTTGTTCCTGCCTGAACAACCGGTTAATCTCTACTTGCAGAGTAAAAATTTAATATTATCCAAATCGGCAGGGTGAACCAACGCAGGACGCGTTAAAGCCCTTTTCCGTTTTGTTTCTTTTTTTGTCAAAATATGTCTTTTATAGGCATGTTTCCGCATGATTTTACCTGTGCCTGTAATTTTAAATCGCTTTTTGGCACTGGAATTTGTTTTCATTTTTGGCATAACATCAAAATTTTAGGGTTGCAAATGTAAGTAAATTTTTGATAAAACAATTTTATTTTTGTTTTTTTGGTGCCAGGATCGTTATCATTTTTTTACCTTCCATTTTGGGCGGACTTTCAACTACGGCATATTCTTCAAGTTCCTGAATGAATCTTTGCAGCAATTCGTATCCCTGATCCTTAAAAACAATTGTACGGCCTTTAAAAAATACATAGGCCTTCACTTTAGCTCCACTTTTCAAGAAGCCAATGGCGTGTTTGAGTTTGAATTGAAAATCGTGTTCATCTGTATGAGGACCGAAGCGAATTTCTTTAACTACCACTTTTACGGTTTTCGCTTTAATTTCTTTCTGTTTTTTCTTTTGCTCATAAAGAAATTTGCTGTAATCAATGATTTTACAAACAGGAGGATTGGCCTGTGGTGCTATTTCTACCAGATCCAATTCTTTTTCTTCGGCCAACTTCAGGGCTTCGGCGATAGGTAAAATTTGATTTTCAATGCCTTCACCTACAACACGCACTTGTGGAGCTTTGATCATCTCATTGATACGGTGTTGCGGTTCATTTTTTCTTTGAAATTGTTTTTTTCTATTGATTGCCATTAAATAATAAATTATAAATTGTAACTTTTTTGTATTTCTTGTTTTAAAAATTCTACAAATTCGCCGGGCGGCATCTTTCCTATGTCACCTTGACCATGTTTGCGAACTGATAAAAGATTTTCGTTGATTTCTTTTTCTCCGATGATAATCATGTAAGGAATTTTCCGGGTTTCGGCGTCTCGGATTTTTTTGCCAATTTTTTCATTTCTCTCATCAATTGAGCAACGTATCTCATTTTGTTGCAGCAAATTTAATATATTCTTTGAATATTCGGAAAATTTTTCGCTGATTGGTAAAATAATTACTTGTGTATTTGTTAACCAAAGTGGGAAATTGCCATAGTTGTGTTCGATCAATATGGCCATGAATCTTTCCAGCGAACCGAACGGGGCGCGGTGAATCATAACCGGACGGTGTTTTTGATTGTCGGCTCCGGTGTATTCCAACTCAAATCTTTCGGGAAGGTTATAATCCACCTGTATTGTGCCAAGTTGCCATTGGCGTCCAATGGCATCCTTGACCATGAAATCGAGTTTGGGACCATAAAATGCCGCTTCGCCATATTCGATCACGGTTTTTAATCCTTTTTCTTTGGCGGCATTGATGATGGCTTGTTCGGCTTTTTGCCAGTTCTCTTCAGATCCTATGTATTTCTCTTTGTTTTCGGGGTCTCTTAGTGAAATTTGGGCAGTGTAGTCGTTAAATCCAAGTGTTTTAAATACCAACAGAACGAGATCGATCACTTTTTTAAATTCATCTTCCACTTGATCGGGGGTGCAAAATATATGGGCATCATCTTGGGTAAAGCCACGGACACGGGTGAGCCCATGCAATTCTCCGCTTTGTTCATAACGGTATACTGTGCCAAACTCTGCAAGGCGCAATGGGAGATCTTTGTATGATCTTGGTTCGGTTTTGTATATTTCGCAATGATGAGGACAGTTCATAGGTTTAAGCATAAATTCTTCTTTCTCGTCGGGAGTTTTGATGGGTTGAAAAGAATCTGCACCATATTTTTCATAATGCCCGGAAGTTATATAGAGTTCCTTGGAACCTATGTGAGGTGTCACAACTCCGAGATAACCTGCTTCGGTTTGTTTGCGTCGCATAAATTCAATAAGTCGTTCACGAATTGCAGCTCCATTGGGTAACCAAAGAGGGAGTCCTTGCCCAACTTTTTGCGAGAAAGCAAATAATTGCAATTCTTTGCCAATTTTGCGGTGGTCTCTTTTTTTGGCTTCTTCCATCATTTTTTCCCATTCATCGAGCATTTGTTTTTTGGGGAAACTTATGCCATAGATTCTTGTGAGTTGAGGTTTGTTTTCATCTCCACGCCAATAAGCACCTGCCGCATTCAATATTTTGACGGCTTTGATTAGCCCTGTGTGTGGAATATGACCTCCGCGGCACAGGTCTGTGAAATCATCATGGTCGCAAAATGTAATGGGTTCGTTTTCGGGCAATTCATGTATAATTTCCAGTTTGTAGGGGTTGTTTTCTTTTTGATAGAAGTTAATAGCTTCTTCACGTGTGCTTTGTCTCATTCGAAATTCGGCGTTTTTGGACGCCAATTCCATAAATAATTTTTCGATTTTCGGAAAATCTTCTTCGGAAATTTTATGTCCATTTGTGTCGATGTCATAATAAAAACCTTGGTCTATAGCCGGCCCTATAGTTAATTTGATGCCGGGATATAATTTCAGCAGTGCCTGAGCCAAAACGTGAGCTGATGAGTGCCAGAAAGCACTTCGGCCTTCTTTGTCGTCCCATGTGTGAAATTGTATTGTGCCATTTTCGTTGAGTGGGGTGTTTAATTCAATAATTTTTCCATTGAAATTTGCCACAAGAGCTTCTTTGGCCAGCCGGTGGCTGATAGATTTGGCTATTTCAAATGCCGTGATGCCGGCAGGGAAGTTTTTTTTGTTACCGTCAGGAAAAGTTATGGTTATTTCTTGCATGCCCTTTGTTTTAAAGTGTGCAAATCTATTTTATTTTTTTGAATTTTTTTGGGCTGAATCATCGGATTTAATTAAATAATATGCCCAGAACAGCCAGGCGGCAATGAGCAATGTACCACCGGCCGGTGTAACGAATACCACAAAATAAGGAAAATCCCATTGTAAGATTTTAAATATGGTGAGAAAATATAAGGAACCGCTGAACATCACAATTCCTGAAATAAACAATAAAGCCACAAGTTTTTTTTGTTGCACCGAGATGGCGTTTACTTGACCAAATAATAAAATCAACAAGGCCAATACATGCCAAAATTGATATTTCACGGCGGTGTCATATGCACCTTGAATTGCACCGGGATTTTCAGCAAAAAGCACATGCGAGCCAAAAGCTCCGGCCATCACAGCCAGTCCACCTAACAACAAGGTCATTATTTTAATTTTTTTCATTATTGATTTATTTGTATTTGCTGAATTCAAGAAATACTTCACCGGGCTCACCGGATATTTTTCCTTTTGCCGTGATGGTGAGATGTTTGGGGTCTTTCAATTCGTAAATAATTTGTTGGGGAAATTCGTTGAGGGGATTTTCAAATATCCAACGGTTTTCATTGTCCGGTTTAAATGTAAAATCGACATTTTTCGATTTGTCGTCGTAGGGAAAAGCACGATAAATAATTAATCCATTGCGTTGTATTAAAGTCATGTATTCGACAAAAATGGTATCTCCGTTGGCATCAAGTTGAAAACCTGTGCCATTCATGGTAGAGTCATCGGCTATGGTCCAAATTTCATAACCGGTGGTGTTATCTTCTGCAGCAGCTATCCAGGTGCCTTCAAGATTTTTGAAATCAGAAAAAGTGGGTTTTTGGCATGAGTGCAAAATGATTATCAAAACTGTTAAAAATAAACCAATTTTCAAAAAATGTTTATTCAAAGCGTTCATTCGAGCGGAATATTTTGATAATAGTTGGTTTCTTTTCCTGTGAGCCATTTGGTGATATAGGTAATTTGTCCGGTATGATAGGAGGCATGTTCTACCACATGAATCCATATTGCCCATCCGTTTTCTTTAAAAGTTTGAACGGGTCTAATTTGATTGAGGTCGGTATTGAGAAAATCCTGCCAATGATTGTGAATGTCTTGTGACAATGTTGTAAGATTTTCGATGATTTTGGCAGAAGGTAAAAAAAGAGTGGAAAATTCTCTGCTTCTTTTTCTGATGTCGGGAAATCCGAGAAGTCCACTAAACAACCATTGTCTTACATTCCCACACACGTGTAATGTAAGGTTTCCTACAGAATTGCAAACTTTTGACGGTTTGAACCATAGTTGTTCTTCGCTCAACAACTGAATGCATGTGGTGATTCTGTGAAAAGATTCGTCCACAAGACGCCTTTTGCACTCTTGCAAAAAAAGTTCGTTATATGTCATAGTTTTTTAAGAAATTCGTGGGTATGATGTAAAATGTCCATAGCGTTTTGTTTTGTTTTGCCTTCGGCATAAGTTCTAAGGACGGGTTCGGTGCCTGAGGCGCGAATCATTATCCACTCTTCGTTAGGCAAATAGTATTTAAATCCGTCGATGGTTTCAACTTTTTCCACGGCATAGGGGCCGATTTGTTGTAGCGTATTTTCTTTTAGATATTGGAGAATACGTTGTTTTTGTTCTTCGGCAATATGCAGGTCGATACGTTCATAAGAAAATGGTCCAACGATTTTGTAAACATCTTCGATTAGGTCATGGAGCGTTTTGCCCGATTTGGCCATGTATTCCCAAATGGTGAGTCCCATCCAAATTCCGTCTCGTTCGGGGATATGACCTTGTATGGCTATTCCGCCCGACTCTTCGCCGCCAAGCAATATTTTTTCTTTCAGAAAATAACCGGCAATGTGTTTAAATCCAATTTTTACGACTTCATATTCTAAGCCGTAGTGTTTGCATAATTTATACGCTTTGGGAGTGACAGAGAAAGCGAGAACAACTTTGCCGGTGAATTTTTTGACTTCGACGAGATATTTGATGAGCAACAAAATGATATGATGGGAGTCGACAAAATTGCCCTGCGCATCAAATAGTCCTATGCGGTCGGCATCGCCATCGGTGGCTAAACCGCATAGAATTTCGCCGTTGTGAGATTTAATAAACTCGGAGAATTCAGTTAAATTTCGCATGATGGGTTCGGGAGGAATGCCGTGGAAGCCCGGATTGTGTTCGGCATGGATGGTTTTAACTTTTGGCAACAGGCGGGGTAAAATTTTTTGTCCAGCACCATACATGGGGTCAAAGGCAAGACGATGGCTGATGTTTGCTATGCTCCGGATGTCAAAGTGCTCGATGGCATGTTGATAGTAAATATCCTCAAGATTTACTTGTTCAATCAGATGTTGAGGTATTTCGAAATTACGATAACCGGCCGGAGGTTGATGGGGTATGAGTTTTTCGATGGCTTCGATATCTGCGGGGAGGAGTGGCCCACCAAAATGTCCTTTTAGTTTGTAGCCATTGTAATCGGGAGGGTTGTGTGAAGCCGTGATGATAATGCCAAGGGAGGCAATTTTTTTGAGAGTGCCGAGCGAAACCATGGGAGTTGTGGCGATGCCTTGATGCATATAAGTTTTGATGTTGTGCATAGCCAATATGCGGGCAATGGTTTGTGTAAATAAAGGACCGCCAAAGCGACAATCGTGCCCTACGACAACAGAAGGGTTTTTGAAATTTTGTTTTAACCACAGGGCAACACCTTCGGTGACACGAGCCACGTTGTCGGTAGTGAAATCTTCGGCAATTATAGCTCGCCAACCGTCTGTTCCGAATTTTATTACAGTGCTCATAAATTTAAATTTCAAAAAGGTGCGTAAAAGTAAAAAATTCTGTGGATTTAGACCGGATGGAATAAATTAAATTTTCATCAAATCATTTTCCTGAGAATGCTCAAAAGAAATAGGAATTCGGCGAGATGGATTTTTTGAAGGGAATTTGTATAAAAGAAAATTAGAATTGAGCGAGTGAAAATCATAGGAAGTTAAGGAGAGATTTTTATGAAGAAGGATTATGGCAGCCGGACTGAGCGGATATCCCGCAGCCACGAAGCCCGGCCGGCAGGCTGCCCGGCAGCCGACGGCAGGAGGATCGCCGGGCAGCCATGCCGGCCGTTTGGCTGAGGGGCGAGGAATAGCAGCGAAGGCCGTGCGTGCCCCAATAAAAGGATAAAAATAAATTCAAATTGTTTGCGCAGTTTGTATTGATTGAGAGTTGCCGTGTATCAAGAGTTTAACATAAAAAAAGTATGAAGTCATAAAAAATGCATTTTTTTACACCGGAAATTTATGTTGCCAAAATCGTTAATACGGTTATTGATTGCGAATGCGGTGTCCGGGGTTTCGCAGGGCATCATGATGGTGGCTGTTCCCTGGTATTTTGCCAATCATTTGAAGAAAAGCGAATGGTTTGGAGTGATTTATGCAGGGGCTACGTTGGCAACATTATTTTGGTCGTTATATGCCGGGACATTGATTGACAAGCATTCGCGCAAGAAAATTTTTTTATGGATCAATGCAAGCGGTTTTTTCTTTCAAGGATTTTTGGCATTGGCGGGGTCGATATACGGGGATATGCCCTGGATGGCTGCGTCTGCTTTTGTTTATACAATGTTTACTTTTAACATACATTTTCCTTCGTTGTATGCATTTGCCCAAGAGGTTTCAGCCAAACAAGATTATGCAAGGGTCAATTCCTGGCTTGAGATTACGCATCAATCGATGAGTGTCGTGTCCGGTGGGATTGCGGCAATACTGATAGGTGGAATTACGAGGGGGTCTTTACTTTTTGAGGTGTTTCGTGTTGAACTTGCGCCAAGGCCTTTGCATGAAATAATTGCATTGGATGCTTTGACATATCTTGTGGCATGGATGATAGTTCAAACAATTGAATATGTGCCCGAACAAGAAAGGTTGGGTGAAAAAGGCAGTGTGTTGGAACGGTTTAAGCAAGGTATCCGTTTTTTGTTGGAAAATCCCGGAGTGAGAACATTTGGCTGGGCGTCGTATGTAATTTTTATCCTTTTGTTGATAGAGGTTCATCAATTGTTGCCGGTGTATGTCGACAGGCATTTGCAAAGCAATGGCAATGTATATGCACTTTCTGAAATGATCTATGCGGTAGGCGCACTTGCCGCAGGTTTATGGATGAGAAAAACACTGAAATTTTTTCATCCGGTCAAAACAATCATGGTGATGATGATTTTTACGGCTTTTTTGTTTGCCGGTTGTTTTGTGATGAAAAGTGAATGGTATATTTTGCTTTTTTCGGTATTGATAGGCGTTACAAATGCAGGAACAAGGATTTTGCGTGTAACCTGGTTGTTTGAGCATGTGCCGAATCGAGTCATCGGGCGGGTCAACAGTGTTTTTAATGCCTTTAACATTTTGTCAAGAACATTGTTGGGATTGATATTCTCATTGAAATTTTTCAACAGTGGAGGAAATATCCGGTATGCATATTTAATATGCGGAGTGATATTGTTGATTGCTTCGGTTGTTTTATTGGTGAATATGAAAAAAATACAAGCAACTACTGAAAAAGCGTGAAAATTTTTTCAAGCTTTCGAAATATATTTAATTTAGCACTTGACAAATTTATGAAAGCAGAAGATATCATAACATTGGAAGTGCCACCATTAAAGATTACCGATACGGGCTTGAAAGCTCTTGAATGGATGGAAGAATTTAAAGTGCTTGAATTGCCGGTGGTAAAACAAAATGTATTTGTGGGACTAATTAACGAAAACTTGGTGTATGACATGCCGTCGCCCGATGATAAGATTCAAAACCACCTGGATAATCTGGAAAAAATATTTGTGTTTAACTCTCAACATGTTTTTGATTTGATTAAAGTTTTTGTGCAAAAAAATGTGACGTTATTGCCTGTAATCGATGAAAAAGGGAGATATCTCGGATGTATTACACAAAAAAGTTTGTTGAGGTCGATCGCGCATTTGTTTTCCATCAACGAACAAGGAGCTTTATTTACGGTAGAGATGCGTAATAGCGACTATAGCATCACAGAGCTGGGGCGGATGATAGAGTCGAATAATATAAAAGTATTGAGTTTGATGACCGAGAAAGCGTCTGACAGCAATTTTATACGAATCACGGTGAAAGTAAACCAACCTGATATCAGCCGTCTATTACAGACGTTTTACAGGTTTAATATTAATGTTGTGGCTACCTATCAAGAAAGTGAATACGAACAAGACCTGAAAAAACGTTGGGACGAATTTATGCGTTATTTGAATATCTGAAAATCATGCGATTTCTCAAGAATTTAATTTTTTTTTTCACAATTATTTTAAATACCAATCTATTGACTGCCCAGCAAAAAGAATTGGTCTTTGTTGACAGTTTGATAATTGAAGGAAACAAGATTACAAAAGAATCGATCATCCGCAGAGAGTTGCCGTTTTGTCTGAAAGATTCATTGGACTATTGCACGATACATCAGGTGTTGGAACGATTGAGAAGTAATTTGCTGAATACCGGCTTGTTTAATATTGTGTTTGTAGATTACCATTTTTTGGATTCCGTCAATATTGAGGTAAAAATTAAATTGATAGAAAAATGGTATATATGGCCGGTACCATTTTTTTATGTGGAAGATACCAATTTCAATACATGGTGGAAAGATAAGGATTGGAGCCGTGCCAATTATGGATTTGGATTGTTGGTGGATAATTTCAGAGGCCGCAGAGAACAATTGCTTTTGGGGTTGCAGGGTGGGTTTAATGAAAAATTTATTTTTCAATATACCTTGCCTTTTATAAATAAACAAAAAACATGGGGTGTAGGATTCTATTACGGATATCATCGTAGTCGACAACTTGTCTACAACACATATGACAACCGCAGGTTGTTTTTAAAACTGTATGATGCTTATGCAAAAAAAGAAAATGTGATAAAATTATGGTGGCAATATCGAAAAGGGTTATATTTTACTCAACAGGGGCAATTTTATTTTTATACTATAGAGGTAAATGATACCGTGCCGAAGTTAAATGAAACTTATTTGACCGGTATAAAGCAAAATTTTTTTCTTGCAAAATATTTTTTGAAATATGACAAAAGAAATTTTGCCAATTATCCAACCAAAGGTGTTTATGCCGATTTTGAATTAGGGAATTATTGGTTTTTCGGAACAAAAAAAAATTATCCGTATGTGCTGGGAACGATAAAAAAATTTTATTCTCCGTTAAAAAAAATTTATTTTGCACATAATTTTAAAAGCAGATATTGGTTGCAATACACGCATCCATATTACATCACTCAGACATTTGGATATGGCGATAACATAAGGGGTTATGAATATTATGTAATAGACGGGCAACAATGGTATATGCAAAAAAACCAAGTGAAATGGGCATGGTTTGAGTGGAAAACAATTAGATTGCCAATGATCAAAAATGACAGGTTTGGATTGGTCCCTTTGTCGATATATAGCGGGTTGTTTTTTGATCAAGGTATGGTAAGGGATTTGAGTGGCAGGTACAGTCCGCTTGCCAATAAATATCTTTATGGTTATGGCCTTTCACTGGACTTTGTTTCTTATTATGATATTGTATTAAGGTTTGAACTCAGTCGCAATCATAAAAAAGAAACCGGGTTTTATATACACTTTGTAGCAGCCATATAAACAAGGATAAGTATGAAAGTTTTTTTATTTTCCAAGAATATCGAACAAACACAGGGTAATACAATCAATCGTTTTGCAAAGGAGTTGTCGGAACATGAAATAGAAATAGTTGCACATGAACTCATAGCCAATCAATTGATGGATATACCCGGAATTGAAATCATAGAAACACCCGAATCTATACCCGGGGATGTTGAGATGGTGATAAGCATAGGTGGTGATGGTACTTTTTTGGATGCTGCTGTATATGCATTAAAGGGGAATGTGCCGATTTTGGGGATAAATGCCGGAAGGTTGGGCTACCTGGCAGGGGCGCCTATTCATGAGGCCGATTCAATTATTCAAAAAATAATCAATAAAAACTATCTTTGTGAAGAAAGGGATGTGTTGTCGGTGACAGTCGAAAACTGTAAAATTCCATATCCGTTTGCCGTGAATGATGTTACACTTCAAAAAAATGCAAAATCATCAACACTTGAGATTGAAGTAAAAATCGGAAACGAAGTTTTCAACGTTTATTATGCTGATGGCATCATAGTGGCAACACCGACCGGATCAACGGCTTATTCATTGAGTTGTGGCGGCCCAATCATTTTCCCTGTATGCAAGGATTTTGTCATAACCCCAATAGCTCCGCATACCTTATCGGCCCGGCCGACAGTGATTCCCAATTATGAGGAAATTACATTAATGCCTTTTTCCCGTAACCAAAAAGCAACCTTGACCTTGGATACACGTTTGCATGATATTGAAGATAGGCAAAAAATAAAAATTAAGAGATTTCATAAAACTTTGAAAGTAATACATTTTGATGAAAATTATTTTATCAATGCTCTTAAAACCAAATTGATGTGGGGAATCGATAAAAGAAAATGAAATAAAATAATATAAAATGTTTTTTTAACTTTGTGAATTGAATTAAAAAAAATTATGAAAAAACAGGCAATACAATCATTGACTCTATTGTTGTTTATGTCATTTACTTGCTTGAACTTATCATCTCAATCCTGGAAACGTAATAGAGCGGAATGGACTTTTGGTCTGGGGGCAACCAATTTTTTGGGAGATTTAGGCGGAATGGATAAAATAGGTTCCGGGCCTTTCAGTTTGCGGGATATGGAACTGAATCTTACACGCTTGTCGGGAAATATCGGTTACCGTTATATGTTACGTCCGGACATGCGACTGAAAGGTTTATTGACATATTGCAGGGTGGAAGGTGATGATAAACTGACCAATGAGCCGGCCAGAAATTATCGTAATTTAAAATTCCGTTCACCAATTGTGGAACTTTCTTTAACATACGAATATTATCTTTTTCAGGAGAGAGCCGGACATTTATATAAGTTTAAAGGGGTAAGAGGTGCAAGGGGAAATAATTGGAACATGTATTTGTTTGGAGGAATTGGAGCATTTTGGTTCAATCCGAAAGGGCCCTTGAATGGACGTTGGTATGCACTTCAACCATTGGGAACCGAAGGGCAAGGATTGCCCGGTGGACCCAAAAAGAAATACTCCAGAATTAGTGTTTCAATACCTGTGGGTGTGGGGATTCGTTATACGATAGATCGTTTCTGGAGCGTTAATCTTGAGTTTAATTTAAGAAAAACATTTACTGATTATATTGATGATGTGAGTACGGTATATTATGACAAAAACGTAATCTTGCAAGAAAGAGGACCTGTAGCCGCATATTTTGCCGATCCAAGTTCGGGTACAAGGCCCGGTTGGACCGCTCCGGGAGAAATGCGCGGCGATTCCAATGACAAAGATGCATTTTTGTCTGCAATAATTTCGGTAAATTATAAGTTTACAAGAAGAAGAGGTTACAGACCGAAATTTTAACAATGAACAGAAAAGTTTTTCTCTTATTTGTCCTGGGCATATTTTCATCTTTTAGAATATTTGCACAATATTGGGAAGTAGGTCCTGCTGCCGGCGTCTCTTATTATTTGGGAGAATTAAATCCCGGGAGACATTTTAATACCATAGAATTGCCACCTTCGTTGGGATTGATAATCAGAAAGTCTCTAAATAAGAGATATGCTTTGAAATCATCTTTTACCTACAACCACATGACAGCTCAAGACCGTTTGCAAAATATATCATTTAATCAATACAGAAAAGTCATGATGAAAAATACCACATGGGATGCCTCTGTACATTTAGAATTTAATTTTTTCCCATATCAAATTGGCACACAAGAAAGGTTCACTATTTATACTTTTTTGGGCCTGACGGCTTATTATTATAAAACATCGGTCGATTGGCAAGGAAGCAAAGATACTTTTTTGTATGTTCCCGCCATTTATGATAACAATGCTTTTGGCATTGCTTTTCCATTTGGCTTCGGCTTGAAAATGAATATAGGAGGGAATTGGGGACTGGCTTTTGAATGGGGGATGCGGAAACTTTATACTGATTTTTTTGATGGAGTAGATGAGAAGTTTAATAATGCCAACATATTCATATCAAACAGACAAAACAACGATTGGTACAATATTTCACTGATATCCATTACATATAAATTCAATAAAAAAGGTGATCGTTGTCCCAGTTCGTTTTAATTGTGCAATTTTGCTTCGACCATGCAGAACAAAATTAGAAATATAGATCCTTTAAAAGTGCCCAAACATGTTGCCATTATTATGGATGGGAATGGACGTTGGGCCAAAGCTAAAGGTTTGTCACGTGTGGATGGGCATCGAGAAGGAGTTAAATCAGTAAAAGAAATTGTTGAAGCTTCAGGCGAATTAGGCATTCAATATTTAACTTTATATGCCTTTTCTACAGAAAATTGGAACAGACCAAAAGATGAAGTTGATGCATTGATGAATTTGTTAGTCGAAACACTTATGCAGGAATTGGAAGAATTACTGCAAAAAAACATAAGATTGCATACGATTGGCGAAATACAATCTTTGCCCAATCGCTGCGTCAGGGCATTGCAAGATGCAGTGGAAAATACCAAAAAAAACCAAAAATTGCATCTTGTCCTTGCCTTAAGTTATGGCTCACGATTGGAAATATTGCAGGCAGTAAAAAATATCGGATCAAAGATCAAAATGGGTCAATTGAGCGAGAATGAAATTGATGAACATCTTTTTGGTCAATTTTTATACACGAAAGAAATTCCGGACCCGGATCTGCTTATCAGAACAAGCGGAGAAAAGCGAATTAGCAATTTTTTGTTATGGCAGTGTGCATACACAGAATTTTACTTTACCGAAGTTTTCTGGCCCGATTTCAGAAAAGAACAATTTTATGAAGCCATACATGATTATGCCCAACGTGAAAGAAGGTTTGGATTAATTAGCGAACAGATTAAAAAATGAAGATGCGACAATTTAAGTGGGTAATTTTTGTATTGTTGGTTTTAACCCGTATATATACCTTTGCGCAAATCGTCATTGGAGACAATAAAATAGATTTATCTATACCCAAAGAATATGAAATAGGGGGTGTGGTTTTTACCGGTGTGGATTATATGGATGTAAATGCATTACGTATCATAAGCGGGTTGAGTACCGGTCAAAAGATTGTAATACCCGGCAAACAATTGTCGGATGCCATTAAAAATCTTTGGAAACAAAAATTATTTGCACACATTGAGGTTTATTTATACCGCAAAGACGGAGACCTTGTGTTTCTTGAATTTCGCCTGGAAGAACGCCCAAGGTTAAGTAAATTTAAAATTACCGGAGTAAAAAAAGGCGAGGCAGATGATATTAGAGAAAAAATACATTTGGTAAGAGGCAGGGTGCTGACCGATGAGGTCACTATTCAGGTTGAAAACACAATCAAAAAACATTTTATTGATAAAGGATATCCGCAAGTGAAAGTGGACATACGTCAAGAGCCCGATACAACCATGAAAAATCATGTGATGTTATTTATACACATTAAAAAGGGACCAAGAATAAAAATTAAGGAAATAAAAATTGACGGCAATGAGGCTTTAAGTGACCGAAAGATAAAACGCACGATGAAAAAAACCAAAACTAACGAATGGTGGACAATATTTACTATATCCAAATTCAAGCCCAAATTGTTTGAAGAAGATAAAGAAAAAATCATAGCAAAATATAATGAAAAAGGATATAGGGATGCCCGGATTGTAAGGGATACGGTATATATGAATCCCGATAAGAAAACACTAACCATCGAAATGACCATTTATGAAGGGCCCAGGTATTATTTCAGAAATATTGAATTTGTCGGTAATACGAAATACTCAGATCAAGAACTTCGCACGGTTTTAGGCATCAAAAAAGGGGATGTTTATAATCAAAAACAATTAGAAACTCGACTTTATATGAATCCCAATGGTACGGATATTACTTCACTTTACATGGATCAGGGGTATTTGTTTTTTTCATTGACACCGGTCGAGAAAAAAATAGAAAATGATTCGATTGATTTGGAGATCAGGATTTATGAAGGCAAACAAGCTACCGTCAATAAAGTGTATGTGAGAGGTAATAACAAAACGAACGATCACGTAATCATGCGTGAAATACGCACCAAACCCGGACAATTGTTTAGCAGGTCTGATATTATCCGTACTCAAAGAGAACTTGCTTCATTGGGATATTTTGACCCTGAAAAATTGGGAGTAAATCCAAAACCCAATCCTGAAAATGGTACAGTGGACATAGAATATGTTGTAGAAGAAAAACCGAGTGATCAAATTCAATTATCCGGAGGTTTCGGAGGTAATCAAGTGGTAGGTAATTTAGGAATCGTATTTACCAATTTCTCAACCCGCAACTTTTTTAAAAAAGATGCATGGAGACCATTGCCATCCGGTGATGGCCAGCGTTTGAGCGTCAATGCACAAAGTACAGGTTCGTGGTATCAATCTTACAATATTTCATTTACAGAACCATGGCTGGGAGGCAAAAAACCCAATTCATTGACATTAACGGCTTATCATAGCGTCTATACCAATGGTGCAAGAAAATTTCTAAAAGATTCGTTGGGGCAAAAATATATCAACCCTGCCCGTCAAGCAATGTTAGTTACGGGATTTGTTACCGGCTTTGGTAAACGATTAAAATGGCCCGACGATTATTTCTCTTTATATCTGGAAGCCAACTACGCTTATTATGATCTGCGAAACTACACCGGAGCATTTATTTTTTCAAACGGTTATACCAATAATGTAAATTTTACCATCAATTTGACAAGAAATTCAACGGACCAACCCATTTATCCAAAAACCGGTTCGATGATAAATTTGTCGTTTAATTTTACTCCACCCTATTCTTACTTCAGGCAAGACGTCAATTATGGCGATTTGCCATTGAACAAAAGGTTCCATATGCTTGAGTATCATAAATGGAAAATTCAAGGAAATTGGTATGTGCCATTGGCCGGAAAATTAGTTCTGAGAACATTTACCGGTTGGGGATTTTTGGGTTATTATACAAAAAGTATTGGCATTGCTCCATTTGAAAGATTTTATATGGGAGGAAGCGGATTAACCAATTTTCAATTGGACGGACGTGAGATAATTGCATTGAGAGGCTACGAAGACGGCGCTTTGTCTCCAAGAACAGGAGCGTCTATAGCCACCAAATATACTGCCGAATTAAGATATCCTCTTTCTACCAATCCCAATGCAACCATTTTTGTATTGAGTTTTGCTGAAGCAGGTAATTCCTGGACACGGTTTAAATATTTCAATCCTTTTCAGGTTTATCGTTCGGCAGGAATGGGAATTAGAATTTTTATGCCTATGTTTGGATTGTTAGGGTTGGATTGGGGCTACAGGTTCGATTCGGTGCCGGGAGTACATACTTCACAAAGTGCCCGAGGACAATTGCACTTCATGATTGGTACCAGTTTGAATGGTTGGTAAATCATTAAAAAATATTAATGAAAAAATTTAGGCACATATTTTGTTTGGTATGTTGCAGAAACCAATTAAATTTACAGCCATGAAAAAATTTGTTACATTTCTGGGATTATTCTTATTAATGTTTGGCATCAATGCCCAAAGTAAAATTGGATATGTAGACAGCGAATACATTTTAAATCAAATCCCTGAATTTAAACAAGCGCAAGAAGAATTGGAAAAACTGTCGCAAGAATGGCAAAAACAATTGGAAAAAAAGTATGCCGAGATAGATCAATTGTATAGGAATTATCAAGCCGAACATGTATTGTTGACAGAAGATATGCGTAGAAAAAGAGAAGAAGAAATTACTCGCAAGGAAAAGGAAGCAAAAGAATTTCAAAAAGCAAAATTTGGTCCTGATGGCGAATTGTTCAAGAAAAGACAGGAATTGGTGCAACCTATTCAGGATAAAATATACAATGCAATAAAAGATATTGCCTCTGTAGACCGCCTGGATATTGTTTTTGATAAATCATCCGGTGCCACCATATTATATGTAAACCCCAAAAATGACATTAGCGACAAAGTGCTGAAAAAATTAGGGGTAGAAGTCAAGGATAATAACTAAAAATATAAAATCATGAAAAAATTATTTGTTTTAATTTTTGTATTAGGAAGTGTTTTTACGGTCACTGCACAAAAAGCCACAAAAATTGGCCACATCAACTCTGCAGAGTTGTTGGCAGCTATGCCGGAAAGAGGTAAAATTCAAAAAGAGTTGGAAGATTATGCAAAACAACTTCAACAACAACTCGAAGCCATGCAAGCCGAGTGGCAAACCAAAATGCAAGAGTTTAAATCTAAAGAAGGTCAAATGAGTGAGGTTATTCGAAATGCCAAAATAAAAGAGATTACCGATCTTGAAGCAAGAATGCAAGAGTTTCAGGAAACAGCACAAGAAGACCTGCAAAAAAAAGAAATGCAGTTGGTTCAACCATTGATTGACAAAGCTAAAAAAGCAATTGAAGAAGTTGCCAAAGAAAACGGGTTTACTTATATCATCGATACATCTTCCGGTGCATTGTTGTATTCAGGCGGTGAAGATATTTTGCCTCTTGTCAAGAAAAAATTAAACTTGCAATAAAATCACTTTAATTCAAAAAAAGCCCCGTTAAATACGGGGCTTTTTATTACTTGTTATGAAACAAAAACACCCTATAGGCATATTTGATTCGGGTATAGGAGGGCTGACGGTGGCCCAGTCCATTAGAAACCTTATGCCCGGGGAAGATTTGATTTATTTTGGAGATACAGCCCATATGCCATATGGCGATAAAAGTGATGATTCTATAAAATATTATTCTATAAAGATTTCTCATTTTTTATTAAAACAAAATGTAAAAGCCATCGTCATGGCATGTAATACTGCCTCGGCTTTGGCTTTTAATGTTGTGAGAGAGTTTGTGGATAATCAGGTTCCTGTTTTTAATGTTATTGATCCGATGGTTGATTTCATTTCAAAAAAATATAACACAGCAACAAAGATTGGTATCATTGGCACAAAAGCTACCATCCGTAGTAAAGCTTATGAGCAAAAATTACATCAAAATGGTTTCCAAAAAGTGGCTTCATTGGCCACACCTTTATTGGCTCCTATGATCGAAGAAGGTTTTTTTAACAATAACATTAGCCGTACGATAATACATTCTTACCTCGGTAAGAGAAAATTGAGCGGAATTAAAGCTCTTGTTTTAGCTTGTACTCATTATCCGTTAATTAAAAAAGACATTATTGACTACTATCAAGGAAAAGTAGATGTGCTGGATTCTGCAGATATTACAGCTGAATTTGTTCAAAACGCCTTGAAAAAAAATAATTTACTAAACACTCAACAAAAACAAGGGAAAAATGAATTTTATGTCAGTGAGCTGACAGAATCATTTCAAAAATCTTCTCATTTATTTTTCAAAAGTAGTTTCCGTTTGAAAGAAAAAAACATTTGGATCTGAAAAAACAAATTTTGAAAAAATATACTATCCCTGAAATTTGATTGTCAATGATTCATTGATTTTATTTTAATGTTCTGTTATCTCTTCGTTGTGCTTTTGTATCTTTACGGCAAATTTATGCCTTAATTTAAAGGGCTTTTGAAATTGTATGAATATTTTACAATCCAATATTGATCAGAAAAAATTGACACAATGGTTGTATATTGTTTTTTTGTTGTTTTTTCCATTTGGATCAACGCTTTTGCCTATTTCTCTTAAATATTTTACAGTTTATCCTTCGCTCATTCTTTTGTTGATAATATTTATTATTTCATTAAAAAGCGCTACTAAAATTTTTAAATACATATCGTCCATTTACAAGTTTTTTTTGCTTTTCCTTATAATATGGCTATTTCAAGCTGTTGCATGGTTGCCTTTTGTAACTTCGGTCAAAGATGCATTGATTGATATTCGCTCTATTGGCTTGTTTTTCTTGCATGCATGGGGATTGGTATATGTATATTTTGCTCTTGGTAAAAAATTTTGGCAGATCAATCGCTATTTTTTTACTGCATTTTATTTCTTTTTAGCCATTGTGGCATTATTTGAAATTAATACAGGAATTCATTTTGCCGGTCACTTTACTGATAAATTAACCAAATTGCCAATAGGAAACATTACATATAATCCGGTATTTATTTATGATAACCCAAATAATTTTGCTGTTTATCTGACCTTGACAGGATTACTTGCATTTATTTCATTTGATGTAAAAAAAATAAATCCGGCTTTTTTTCTGATGATGTTTTTGTTTAACTACATGATATATTATATTATTTCCGGCAGAATTGGTTATATCGTTTTTTACTTGTCTATTGCTTGGTTGATTTATTATTTGATTTTTAAATATAGATCTACCAAGGCATTCAGGCCTATTTTTCTTCAAGGTTTGTTAATGTTGACGGGATTTGTGATATTATTTCTCACTTTGCCCAAGTATTATGGACCAATTTGGCAAAACAATCAAAATGACCGGAAAATTTATGTGACTAAAAAACCGGGCTTGAATGTAAACGAATCTTCCACTTTAATTGAATTGAAATATTTGCCTTATCTCAATAAAGATACATTAGATGAAAGGTTTACCAGCACCAAGATCAGAATTGCCTTGTTGGCTAATGGATGGGAGTATATCAAACAAACAAAGTTTATGGGAGTTGGGCCCGGGCAATTCAGATATTTACATTCAGTTAATCAGAAAAAGTATTACACCAAAACCAATATAGGGCCTCATTTTTGGTTGATGGAAATTTTTTCGCAATATGGCATCATCATCTTTTTGTCATATGTCGTTTTATGGGTTTGGGCTTTAATTCTGCTGTTCAAAAAAATGAACATCAATCATGTGTTTTTGTTGTATTCAATCCTGGTATTTTTTCTCGTTTCGGCATTTTCCAGTGGTTTCTTGATATTGGATATACAATGGATATTTACGTCTGTCGTTTTATTAAAATTATGTGATTCGTCAAAAATCAAAACAAACAATGAGGGTAATTTTTAATGGGTTGCCATATTTTACGGGAGATTTGGTCGATAGCTTGAAAATAAAGTTCCCTCATGACGATTGGAGGTTTTTCGATACTTATGGTTCTTTTGTGGATAAAGTCAAGTTTTCTTGTTTTTTGCCGTTTGCCGATTTGTTTTTTTCATTTAACGGTATTTACGACCAATCAGGCACCTATGACTTTGCGAAAGTATTAAAAAAAAATACTGCAGTTTTTTGGCATGGCAGCGATGTGTTAGAGCTACAAAAAAAAGTAGAAAAAGATACTTCCTTTATAAATTACTTAAAAAAATGTTCGCATTTTTCCGATGCACCATGGTTAATAGAAGAATTGAACGGATTGGGTATCAGTGCCGGACGTTTGTTATTTAAATATTTTGATTGTTCTGAACAAATTGGCGAACACTACGATAATCCCTCACGGGTTGTTATTTATTTGCCGGAAGGAAAAGAAGATTTCTATGGCTGGCAGCAGGTTTTGGAATTGTCTCAACTTTATTCTTCATTTGAATATCATATTGTGGCCAATACCGGAGAGTTTCTGAATGGATCAACTCGTCCGAATATATACTTTCATGGTAAATTGCACAAAAAAGCATATCTGGATTTATTAAAGCAATCGTCCATTTTGTTTCGATGGGTGCCACACGATGGGTATTCTTTGTCTGTTATTGAAGCCATGGGGTATGGTCTGGAAATAGTTTGGTCTTATGATATCCGGGAGGAAAAAAAATTGCCTTTCGAACAACACAAAGAATATTTCCGGCAAGCAATAGAGAGAATTTCAAAAAGAAACTTAAAACGTAATTTTGACAACATACATTGGGTAAAAATAAATGCAGATAAAGAAAGCATATTAAACCGATTTTATGAGACAATATCGAACTTGATACATGAAAAATAAAAAACATATTGTTTTACTTACCACCTGGTTTCCTCCAAAAATCGGAGTTGCCGTCAACAGGATGCAGGCATTTGCAAAATATATCGACAAAGACAATTTTGACCTCACCGTTATTACTGCAGGTGATAAAAATATGAATACCTCCGACGAAGGATACAAGGTAATATCTGTGCCCGAAAAGTTGGGTTTCGTTTCATTTCCTGATTTTTCAAAAAAAACGACGACTATTTGGCATTATGCAAAAGTTGCTTACAAACTATTCTTGCTGAGAATTCTCAAGGATGAAGGATATTTTTGGGAAAAAAATGCTTTGCAGGCCTTGAAAACTTTAAACAAAAAATATCCGATTGATGCCGTTATCAGTTCTTTTTCACCTCTTGCCCCTCATAAAGTGGCATTATTGTTTAAAAAAAACAACCCGCACGTAAAGTGGATAGCCGATATGAGAGACGCTATGAGTGGCAATAAATTAGTCAATACAAATCAGTTAAAGCTGTATCAATCATTTGAAAAAAACATGCAATTTTATGTTGATGCCATCACAACCGTCAGTAGCCCTTTGGCCGACCATTTTAAAAATATGTTTGGTCAAAATATCGTGGTCGAGGAAATAAGAAATGGCTATGATCATGATTTCATTTTTGACTATATCCACATCAATCAACCAAAAAACGGTGATGAAACATTTACTGTTTTGTATGCCGGAACATTTTATAAAGGACGCAAGCCCGAAACTTTTTTCGATGCTTTCAAAGTTTTTATAAAAAAAGTGCAAAATCCTGTAAAAGTGGTTTTTTTGGGTACCCCGGCAAATTTTGATATCCCTGAAGAAGTAAAAGAATTTGTTGTTGTTGAAGAAAAACTGCCCTACAATGAGGCCATCCATAGAATGTCACAAGCAGATCTTTTGTTATTTATTCATCCAAATACCGGTGAGAAAGGGATTTTTACCGGAAAATTGTTTGACTATTTAAGCGTAAGAAAGCCCATATTGGCCATTTGCGATAAGGATGATGTGGCTGCTGAATTGATTGGGCAATTAAAAGCCGGTTATATCGCCGCATTTGACGATGCACATGAAATTGGACAAAAATTGACACAGGCATATGAAGATTGGAAAAATGGAAGATTTGTTCTTCCTTCACAAGAGAAAATAAATACTTTGCATAGAAAGTTCCAGGTAGAGAAGTTAAATGTTTTATTGCATCATTTATTAAACGACAAATGAAAACTTTATTGTTAGTTGCACCTTGCTCTCCGCATACCGACAATTTTTTGAAAATTGCAAAAGAGATTTTCCGGGAAATCGTATTAATTACAGATAATTCCCCCGGTGTGAAATATGACAACGTGATTGTGGAAACAATCAATTATCGAACGATTAATCCATTGAAAATCTTGAGAAAAATAAAATATATTCAAAAAATTATCCGGCGTTACAAACCGGATATCATTCATTTATTGGAAATAACCCGCCTGGCCTGGTTGGTTGTCCGTTCTAATAAAAAAGATAAAGTGCCTGTTGTTGCTACCCCATGGGGAAGTGATGTTTTGTTGATGCCCAAAAAGAATTTTTTGTATAGATTTTTAGTGTATGATACTCTTAAAAAAGTTGATTATCTCACGGCCGATACTCCTTTGATTATAGAAGAAGCAAAAAAAATGGTATCTGTAAAGAAATGTAAAGTGATTTTTTTTCCGGTAGAATGTGTTGAAAATGAAAAAATGGCTAAAGAAAAAATCGTATATTCAAATCGTCTGCATTATCCATTGTATAATATCGACAGAGTCATCCGTTATTTCGCCGATTGGGTTAAATCTGACGAATCAAATGCGTGGAGATTGGTAATTGCTGCAACCGGAAGTGAAACGGAATCATTGAAGAAATTGTCTGAGAACCTTGGTATAGAAAAATATGTGACATTTACCGGTTGGAACGGCAAGGAAGAAAATCTGTCATGGTATAGGCGTTCTTCAGTGTTTATTTCAATACCATCGAGTGATGGCACATCCGTGAGTGTGTTGGAAGCCTTGTATCATCAGTGCAAAGTTATTTTGAGTGATTTGCCTGCAAATCGTTATCTTGAGAAGATAGGTTGTAAAGTTATTTTTGAAGAAGAAAATACCAATCCTTTTAGCAAACTTCGGTATATTACAGATGATGATTTGCAAAAAAATAAAAATATAATTGAAAAATATGCTTCCTTTGATAACATTAAAAGAACCTGGCAAGAAACATATCAAGAATTGAAAGCATGAAAATACTGGTTATCACGCAATATTTTCCACCTGAAACAGGTGCTCCGCAGAACAGATTGTTTGAGTTGTTTGACCGTTTGGCAAAAAAAGGTATACATGTGGATGTCATTACTGCCATGCCCAACTATCCTGAAGGGAAGATTTTTGAAGGATACAAAGGAAAATTCTTTCTAAAAGAAAAACTTGGCTCCTTAAATGTTTATCGGTCTTATATTTATGCCACACGCTCCAAAAGTGTTGTAAAACGCTTGTTAAACTACTTTTCTTTTGTTTTTACATCGATATTGGCTGCATCGAAAACCGGAAAAAATTACGATTTTGTATTTTGTGAATCTCCGCCTTTATTTTTGGGCATATCGGCGTACATTATATCCCGTGTTAAAAAAGCAAAATTGATTTTTAATGTATCTGACCTCTGGCCTGAAAGTGCCGAAAAACTCAAGATTGTTACCAATCCTTTATTGTTGAAAATATCCTACAAGCTCGAGGCATTTCTTTATAAAAAATCTTGTTTGGTTACAGGACAAACACAGGGTATTGTAGAAAACGTAAAGTCAAGATTTCCTGAAAAGCAGGTGTATTGGTTGCCCAACGGTTCGGATTTAAATTTTTTTGATCCTGATCTCCCCTATGCCAATTTACGAAGTGAATGGCAAATTCCCGATATAGCTTTTGTGGTGGCATATGCAGGAATCATGGGACATGCTCAAGGGCTTGAAGTAATTATCAAAGCAGCAAAGAGATTGCAGAGCAGAAAAGACATTTATTTTGTCATGCTTGGCACCGGTCCGTTATTAGAAGACCTAAAGCAAATGGCTGCAGATTTTCAGTTGCATAATGTGAAATTTCTTCCGCTTATTCCAAAAGAAAAAATGCCAACTTTTTTGGCAAATATTAATGCGGCTGTCGTACCATTAAAAAAATTACCTTTGTTTGAAGGAGCCATTCCTTCTAAAATCTTTGAAAATCTTGCCATGGAAAAACCTGTAATTTTGGGCGTGGAAGGTGAGGCAAAAAAATTATTTGTTGATCAAGCCCGGGCGGCTATTGCTTTTGAACCTGAGAATGATGCTGATCTTGCAAATGTTGTAGAATATCTGGTAGATCATCCCGATATTTGCAAAAAAATGGGACAGAACGGAAGACAATATGTATTGCAACATTTTAACAGAGATAAAATAGCAATGAATTTTTTAAACACATTAAATAAATTGTGATGGCATTAAAAATATTGACAATAGTGGGAGCAAGGCCACAATTCGTTAAAGCAGCGGTTTTAAGCAGGCAGTTTGCACAGTATCCCGATAAAATTAACGAAATTATCGTACACACCGGTCAACATTTTGATGTGAATATGAGTGATATTTTTTTTCAAGAGATGAACATACCTCAACCGGATTACCATTTAGAAATAAATTCTTTATCACATGGTGCAATGACCGGTCGTATGATCGAAGAAATAGAAAAAGTAATCATAAAAGAAAAGCCCGATTGGGTATTGGTTTATGGAGATACCAATTCTACCTTGGCGGGGGCCTTGGCTGCCGTTAAGCTGCATGTTAAAGTAGCTCATGTAGAAGCAGGTTTGCGAAGCTTTAATATGAAGATGCCCGAAGAAATCAATAGAATATTGACAGATAGAATCTCTAATGCCTTGTTTTGTCCAACTGATACGGCAATACAAAATTTAAAAAACGAAGGCTTCGAACATTTCCCAACTGAAATTATAAAATCTGGCGATGTGATGCAGGATGCAGCGATGTATTACGCCGGAAAGCTTAACGAAAGACAATTGTCATTACCTCCTCTTCCTGATCAATTTATTTTGTGCACGCTTCATAGGGCTGAAAATACAGATGAGCCTGAAAGATTAAAAAACCTGGTGGAGGCATTAAATCATATCCATCAGAATGACTATCCGGTGGTTATTCCATTGCACCCACGTACCAGAAATAAAATTTCGCAGTCCGGTTTGGTTTTAAAAACAATGGTTTTGGAACCTGTGGGGTATTTTGAAATGCTATTTCTTTTAAAACATTGCACATTGGTGATGACAGACAGTGGAGGTCTACAAAAAGAAGCATTTTTCTTTTCCAAAAATTGTGTTACTCTCCGGGATCAAACGGAATGGATAGAATTGATTGATGGTGGTTATAATATATTGGCCGGAGCGGATAAGCAAAAAATTATTTCGGCGGTGAATTTAATGTTGTCAAAAGACAATAATTTTGATGTGGATTTATATGGAAAGGGTAAGGCCGGTCAATTGATTGCCAATTATTTTTTAAAACAATGCGGATAAATGACAGACCTTCATTTTAAATGTAAAATTGATCGTATGTGAAAAAGAAAATCGCAAAATCAATTCCCTGGCAACTTGTTCCATTATCCTTGTTGCAAAAGATGTCCGGCCGGCATTTTGTTTTGCCTTTTTATCATATAATATATCCATCAAACCGCCCTCACATACGTTATTTATACCGTTATTTTACGCCTGAAGAGTTTAATAAACAAATTGATTTTTTTTTAAAGCATTGGCAACCCATTTCTTATGAAGAACTAATAAAACTTCACCAAAACGGTAATTTAAACAAAAGTAAAGTTTTTCATTTGACATTTGACGATGGGTTATATGAATGTTATGATGTGATTGCCCCTATACTCTATAAAAAAGGAGTGCCTGCCACTTTTTTTGTGCATTCTCAGGCCTTGGAAAATCCTGCGTTTTGTTTTTACCGCTTTAAAATATCACTTTTGATCTGGCATGCCCGGAAAAATGGCTTAAGCGAAAAGGTTAAAATTTTATTGAAAAAACATTATGATATTCAATTACAGTCAATAAAACATCTCTTAAAGATAGTCGATCATAAAAACATACATGTGATAGATTTTTTATGGAAAGAAACTTCGTTTGATTATGACAAATACCTTTCTGACAGGCCAATTTATATGAGTATGAACGAAATAAACAAGTTGATGGAAAATGGTTTTCAAATCGGTTCGCATTCATTGAATCATATAAGATTCAGCACATTAAGTTTTGAGGACCAGTGGAGGGAGTTCGAAGAAGATAAATTGAAAGTGGAAAAGTTGCTTGGCATGAAAAACATTCCTTTTGCTTTCCCTTTTGGTGATCAGGGAGTGAACATTTCTTTTTTCAACAAGGTCAAAAAACATTATCCGGAAACTTTGTTGTTTGGTTCGGGTTTGTTTTCATCAGACCGTGCCGATAATATAGTCCACAGAGTACCTATGGAAAATTTTCATATGCAACCGGAAAAATCTATTCCCGCATTATATTTTCATCACAGTGTAAAAAAACTTTTAGGACGTGAAACAATTAACAGAAAATAAACTTTTAAAACATCTTCATCACATAATTTCGAAATACCCTGAAAAAACCGCTTTAATTTTTAAAGAACAGGAATATACTTTTGGGCATTTATTCGGCAGGTCCAAAGAAATCTATTCATATTTGGTCGGTCAGGGTGTAAAAAAAGGAGACCCAATTGTAGTCAACACCTGCCCGCATTTTGAAACGTATGCCGCTATGTTGGCTGGATATTTGGGAGGTTTTGTATTAGTACCCTTATCATTTACAAATTCGTCTGACAGAGATAAGTTAATTCTTTCAAACATACCTGCCAAACTTGTCTTGACAGCCGAAAAAACATATGAGGCATCGTAAATATTGATTTACACTCTATTTCAACATCGAAATACCTGCCCGCATTTTGAAACGTATGCCGCTATGTTGGCCGGATATTTGGGAGGTTTTGTATTAGTTCCCTTATCATTTACAAATTCGTATGACAGAGATAGGTTAATTCTTTCAAACATACCTGCCAAACTTGTCCTGACAGCCGAAAAAACATATGAAGGCATTGTAAATATTGATTTACACTCTATTTCAACATCAAAATTATATTCTTTTCCTTCCGTAGAGGATATAGATTTTTATGATCCGGTTTTGGTTTTGCACACATCCGGTTCAACAGGTTTGCCCAAAGGCGCCTGTTTGTCTTATGCCAATTTATGGGCTTATTTGATGCACTTTTCTAATAATTTTGGCAGTTCATTTACATACGACGATCTTTTTCTACAAATGTTTGATTTGGGATTCGATTTTTCTTTGCAACATTATTTATTGGGATGGATTACTGCGACACCTGTATTGGTTGTCGAAAATTACAATCTGAAATTTGTTGAAATATTGCGGTTGCTAAAGAAATATCCCGTGACTATGTCGGGGTTCCCGCCGTCTTTCTTGCGTTTTTGCAGGCCTTTTGTCAACCGTGAAGCGTTTTCTTCCGTCAAATATGCCGTTTTCTCTTCTGAAGCTCTTTTGATCGATGATTTGCAGGTAGCAAAAAAACTTTTTCCTGCAGCAAGAATGGACAATCAATATGGTCCGACAGAATGTACTGTTACTGTTACATCTTACAATCATCTTGAAAAGATAAACCAACCTGCCGAATACCAAAACATTATTAGTATCGGCAGACCTTATCAAAATAATGTCATTTATATAGTGGACGAAAATCTTAAACCTCTTGCCAACGGTGAGAAAGGTGAAATCGTTATCGCCGGTCCACAAGTTGCAACTTACGGCTATCTTAATTCATCTGCGAGTGAAAATAAATTTGTCAAGATGCAAACAGAAGGGGGAGGTGTTGTAGATGCCTATCGGACAGGTGATTCAGGTTACTTCAATGAGGAGAGTTTGTTGATGTATACAGGTAGAATCGATTTTCAAATCAAGATGAATGGATATAGAATTGATCCTGCAGAAATGGAGGGAATGTTCAGAAAGCACTATCCGGGTATTAATGTTGTAGTATTAAAACATACAAGATCAAATTTAGGCGATTGTTTGGCTTTTGTGATTGAGAATGTTGAATCGCAGTATATAAATTCAATCAAGGAGAATCTTTTGAATATTGTTCCACGGCATTTCCAACCGATAGAAGTTTATGCAATTAGCCAATTTCCTCTCAATGCAAATGGAAAAACTGACAGATCAGAAATCCTGAGGTTGTTAAATTTAAAGAGCAATGAATGAATACAATATCTTTCACCAACATCAATATCAATTGTTTAGAGATTTTGCCATACATTACAGGAATGACGGAAGCATAGAAGTGGCAGATTCTCCCGGTCAATGGCCCGACATTTATTTCAATCCTACAGTTGATTTTTTTGCAAAAACAAAAGATCTTACCAAAAGATTTTTGTTGACACATTTTTTGCCATCGGCAAGCAACGTTTGGCAGCCGGTGGATGTTATTCAAAACTTTATAGCCACTAAAAAAATTGCCACCGATAAAATTTCAGATTTAGAATTACACAGGCATTTTGAAGATTATGATTTATGGATCAATTGGTGCAAGCAGGTGTTTGGCTATGCACCCGATAGAGAAAAGATGCAACAATTGTCAAAATCAGATTCTGTTGAAGCTGTTGGGCTTTTCCTACAAAACCGGCCTGTTGCCTTTTTAATGTTATATTTTTATCAATCCATACCGGGAATTTATTTTGTGGGAACATTTAAGGAATATAGAAATCGTGGGTTTGCCGGGTATATGATGAAACATTGTATAAATGATTTAATCGACAATGGTTATCAACAGGTTTATTGGAACGGCAATGTGCGGTCTTCATTGATTTGGTCAAAGATCGCTTCCGGTCAAACGGGCAAGTTTTATTTGTTACAAAACCGGGGTTATTTTTCAATATAGTTGAGATCTTTGCCGAATGTTTCGTCCAAATGTATGGCAGAATAAAATGCCGAACCTATACAAATTAGCCCCACAATAAATGCACTAATGATTGAATTATTCAGCCAATGCATAGAAATTCCGAAAATCCACATAATCAAAGGCACAGATCCTCTGACAAAATTTGGAACCGTATTTGTGACGGTTGAACGAATATTGGTGCCGAATTGTTCTGAAGCCACCGTGACAAAAATAGCCCAATAGCCGGTGGCCACTCCTAATAGAAAACACACAATATAATATAAATCCGAAGTGGCTTCACGCATAAAAAACAAAAAATAGATCGTAAGAGCCAGTGTGAATAACAAATAAATGATCACAACTTTTTTGCGACTCTTCATCCATTGGCTTAATAATCCTGAAATCAGATCTCCGACCGATAAGCCAATATAACTATACATCAATGCAACACCATTGTTAACTTCACCACGGATATTGAGATCGGGAGCAAAGATTGCCTGAGAATTGGCAACCAACAAACCAATTACATACCAAATGGGCACACCGGTCAATATACAATAAAGATATTTTTTAAACCTTTGCCAATTGTTGAATAGCATAAAGAAGTTGCCTTTTTGGACATTCTGAAGTTGGGTAATTTTTAAAAACATAGTAGATTCATAAGTGCTGATTCTTAAAATCAGCAAGAGGATGCCCATGATTCCCCCAACAATATATGCAATTTGCCAACCCTGAAGCATAATTCCCAGGTTAGCATCGATCCATTGTGCCCAAATTCCGCCTTGATTTCCTATCATAGCAGCAGCCACTGCACCAAGCGCCCCAAATGTTACAATAATCATGGTGCCATACCCTCTGTTTTCTTTTGTCATGGTTTCGGCAACAAGCGTAATACCTGCCCCAAGTTCACCGGCCAGCCCCACTCCGGCAATAAATCTTACAATAGCATACGTCGTTACATCCACTGTAAAAGCATTGACGATATTTGCCAGGGAATACATCAAAATAGAGCCAAAAAGCACAGACAACCGTCCTTTTTTATCTCCCAATATCCCCCAAATTAAGCCACCGATCATCATGCCGGTCATTTGCCAATTAAAAAGTTGAATGGCAATGTCGTTGATTGTCCTTGAATCATAAGCAGGAAATAAAAATTCCAGGCTTTCCTTTTTTACTACATTGAATAAAATCAAATCGTAGATGTCTACAAAATATCCTAAAGATGCGACAATTATCAGCGCAATATGCCGGTTTTTGTTCATGCCGTTGAGTTTTATGTTAATAGTTCTGTAATCACAAAAATGGAAAAAATTACCGAAGCTATTCCATTAACAGTAAAAAAAGCATGATTGACACGGCTTAAATCGTCATGTTTGACAATGGATTGTTGATACATCAAAAGAATCCCAAAAATTAAAACGCCGGTGTAATAGATCAATTGAAAGTCTTTATAAATCAGCCCTGCCCAAGTTAATAAAATGATAGAGAGTGTATGCAATAATCGAGAAACGGTCAGAGCATTTTTTTTTCCAATCATGGAAGGAATAGAATATAGGTTATATTTTCTGTCAAACTCTTCGTCTTGCAAAGAATATATAATATCGAACCCGCTAACCCAACAAATGACAGCCAATGAAATGAAAAATACCGGTGGAGAAAATTCGGGATTAACGGCCAGGTAGGCACCTGCCGGGGCTAGTCCTAATCCTATTCCCAATATTATATGGCATAATGATGTGAATCTTTTGGTATAACTATAACCTAAAATAATCAATAAAGCTATCGGCGATAAATAAAAACATACTTTATTGATAAAATAAGTGGTGGCGATAAACAACAAAACATTTATTATCGTAAATATCAAAGCTTGACGTGGTTTGATAATGCCTTTAGGAATTTCTCTTGTGTTTGCCGTGCGAGGATTCATTGCATCTATATCCCTGTCGAGATAGCGATTGAACGCCATGGCTGCACTTCTGGCAAAAATCATACAAAGAATAACCAACAAAAGAAGTTTTGTGGGCACTGTCGAAGAAATATCGTTAACCCCCATAAAAAATCCAATAAATGCAAATGGAAGGGCAAATACCGTATGGCTAAATTTTACCAACGACAAATAATGCTTAATCATAAAATTATTTTGACCGGCCAAAGATAATCAACCTTATTGAATGATATATTCTTTACTGACCTGATAGAGCCATTCGATACACTCTTCTTTTTTACCAAAAGCTTTTGTCGGCCATTGAGGATTTTGAAATTTCATATAGAAATTAAATAATATTCTTTGTTGCAAAGACGTTAACAAAAAGGCATCTGCACAGGTTACAAGCGTTCTTTCCGGTCCCGACAAATATTGCAGCCCGTCGTAGGTGGTTATGGTTTCGGGGGAAGGATTGATAAGATGAGGGAATAAACGGTTGGGATAATTGCGATGGATATGAAGAACAATTTGTTGAATATCTTCAGGAGACAGGATGTCATTTTTAAATACATCCACAATAAGAATTCCATCCTTTCTTACGGAGCATGTATAAAAACTTCCGCCAAATTTATCAACAACCTTATTTTGATTATTATTTGTCATTTCAAATGATAAATTTAAAAAGATTTTTTAATTTTGAATAGTTTTATCGAAAAAAAAATTTAATTTATATGAGAAAAAGTTTAATTGGTCTTGTGATGTTTGGAATGTTGGCTTGTCAACAAAATGAAAATCAACAAGAAGAAATTGTTTCCAAGGAGGCCATCGTACTTGATAGTTTACAACAGGTAATTGCTCAAAGAGATTCTGCCATCAATGCTTTCATAAGAGATATTAACAACATTCAATCAAACCTTGATTTGATAAAGCAAAAAGAAGGGTTGATATCTACCAATTTAAAAAACGGAGATCTCGAACAACAAGATGCTGCCGGTCAAATCGTTTACGACATACAAGCTATCCAACAATTATTGGAAAAAAACAAGGAAAAACTTAATCAACTTCGAGGAGCACTCAAAAAATCCAATATAAAAATCAGCGAATTGGAAAAGCTCATAGAATCGTTAACCGCTCAAATACAAGAAAAAGATGCACAAATAGCTCATTTGCAAACCGAGGTGATCCGTTTAAATGATGAATTGAAATATCTTTTCGAACAATATAATCAACGTTTGACCGAGTTGAATAATAGTCAAGAACAACTAAACAAGGCCTATTTTGTTTTTGGCACCGTGAAAGAACTTAAAGAAAAACAAATTATTTCCCGTAGCGGCGGTTTTATCGGCATCGGTAGAGACACGAAATTGAAAGAAGATTTTGACAAATCTTACTTCACCCAAATTGATATTCGTGAAACTACCTCGATTCCTTTATATGCCAAAAAAGCAAATTTAATTACAGTGCATCCATCTGGTAGCTGGCATTTTGTCGAAAACAACAAAATCATCGAAAAATTGGTGATTGACAACCCGGATGAGTTTTGGAGTGTTTCCAAATATTTGGTGATAGTAGTAGAATGAATTTATTGAAACATTTATTTGAAAAAAGTAGTATAATATAATTAAAAAAGAGGAGCTATGAACAGCAGATTGGAATATGCAAAATTAATACTTCAAAAAGTCAGTTTTGATCGTCAACTTTTTAAAAAAGAATTACTCAAAGCCCGGAAATTTCTGAAAGATACAGAATGGAAAGATTTAATCCAATGGGCAAAATTAAATTTTGCCTATTTGGCTGTAGATGAGATCCTGATGCAAATTAATTGATGGAGTTTGGCTCTATTCGTAATCTTTTTCATTCCGCAATTCACGGATTAAATAGACGAACAAAAGGATGTCAATTATAGTATGTGCCGTTATGGCAACCCAAATGCTTATTCTTTCGGTAAAATATCCAAAACCGGCTGAAATCAATACCATCAAAACACCATAAAAAAATACTCTGCTTTTGGGATTTAAGTATCCGTGAATAGCAACAAAAATTACGGCAGTAGGCCAAATACCAAGCCAGGGCTGTATTGATCCTCTAAATAAAATTTCTTCACCTACTCCGGCGCATATCGAAATAAAAATAATGTCAAACAGCGAAAGCGATAATGATTGTATGTATTTTAAATAAAATTTTCTCACAGGTTGCATGAACTTCGTATGAATAAATCCAATGGCCAAAAAACCGGCGACAATACCATAGAGTGCCCCGATTTTTAAATATTCCGGATTAATTTTGAAAAATTCTTTTAATGATTGTCCTTGGATATATTTGAGAATCAACACGCCAGTACCACCCATTGTCAATAATGTGGCCCATCCCAACAATCGTATCAATAGTTTTTTATTCATTATTCTACGGGAAAATAAATCTCTGTGATCCATTTGGTGCTGTCTTGTGCCCGGTCAATTCCTGTAAGGTACACTTCCCATGGAGGGCCTGTAGGGTAAACTTTGTGGTACTTTATCCAATCGTTGATTTTTTCATATGTATTTGATAAATGAGAATAAGGCCCTTTATGAATGGCTTTTATGGCTCTTTTGACATTAAAGGTGTTTAATTTTAATGATTTATCCTTTAGGTTAATACTGTCTTTGACTGGAATTCCGGCTTCAAAAAAAGCAGAATCTTTTTTCCAATCGTAATAAACCGCAAAAGGAGAACCTGCGATCAATGAGGTATCTTTAATGTTTTTTAAGATTTTATTATAAATTAAGGACATTTCGTTCGAAACATTGGATACACTTGTTTTTCTTTTACCGGATACATATAAAAACGAATTTTTAAATTCAACCAATGAAATGTTTTCAAAAAAAATGTTGTTTTCAATAATATCCTTAAAATAGTTTGCCCAAAATCTGCAGTTTGTGTCAAGCAGATTCTTTACGGAATGAAAATTTAAACGCAATTTCTTCAGGGGATGTCTGAACTCTTGAGTGGTTACATTTACATTGAGCAATAAAGAATCTCCTAAACTCATAACAACATCAAAATATAAATAACCCAAAGGAGATTGTAACGTTGAAAAAGTTATTTTATCTTGATCATAGATATTAAGAGAACCTGTTACACAACGATTTTGAAAAAATGTATCGGTTTGCAAAATATCATACAAACGATTCAGGCACATTTTTATATCTCCTAAAGTGAATTTTTCCGGAACGTATAAGGGTGTGGATGTTTGCCTGTTTATTTGGGAGGGAGATAAAACATAAGCCAAAATGATCAAACCTGCAAAAATTAAGATTCCCCTCAATAGAACTTTCATTTATTTAAAATTTATTATTTTCGTTCGACAAAAAACAAAAGTAAAAAAAATCTTTTCCTGTAAATGGTAGTAATGTTAAATATTCCAATAAATTTTAAAAAGGTTTTTATTTTTTTGTGTGTCAACAATATTTTTTTAAATGTCAAAAGCTTTTAATCATCATGAAGTTCAAGGAGGGAGAGATACGGTAAATGCCATTGTGCTGGATACAAATTTTCGCGATATACCGAACTTCGAAAAATTAAGTGCCACTCAAATATTGCATTTTATAGATTCTTTACTGGAACTTGATAAAATACCCGGAGAATGGCTTCAGGCATTGAACGCTTATATTGAAGAAAAGTATACCGATCATGATCAATATGTTTCCTTGATTGGATATGCCTCGGAAGGAGATTTTCCTGCTGATGAATGGTATGCCCCGTTGATGCAAAAAGACAGGATTCATCCATTGGCGGAGCCTACCTTGGTGCCTGACAGCATTTGCTTAAAGATAGTCGACACGCTTTTTCATTGTGGTTTTCATATGCCCATCCGGGGAGTAATTACTTCAAAATTCGGATGGAGAGATGGAAAGATGCATAATGGCATGGATATAGATCTGGAGGTTTGGGATCCGGTTTATGCTGCATTTGATGGGGTTGTGAGATTTGCAGGAAGATATAAAAATTACGGTAGAGTGGTGATCATCAGGCATTTCAATGGGCTTGAAACCTTATATGCACATCTGCATAGAATCAAAGTGCAGGTTGGCGATGAGGTGATGGCAGGTCAAGTAGTAGGATTAGGCGGTAGCTCCGGTAACAGTACAGGCAGTCATTTGCATTTTGAAATAAGATTTCTGGGAATCCCAATCAACCCCGCTCATATAATTGATTGGCAGGTAGGGTGTTTATTTCATGATGAATTTGTATTAAAGATGAAAGGTAGTTATCAATATATTGCTTTTCCCAAAAATGCTAAATTTCATGTGGTTAAAAAGGGAGATTCATTATTTAAAATTGCTTATCGGTATGGATTGTCATTGTCACAGTTATTAAAGCTAAACAATTTACATAAAAGGTCGAAAATTTATCCGGGAGATAAGCTATTGATTTCAATGCAGTAGAGTTTTTTATGCGCAAATAGTTTCTGTTAATAACTTTTTTTGTTAAAATTTAATCCGGGTTGAAAATTTCAATTGTAACTTTGCCGTATTAAATTATTTTATGAGTAAAATTTTTCTCTTGATTTTTGAATTCATCCAAGAATTCGATTAAAAATTCCCTTAAAAGATTATTTAAAAACCATAAACTTATGAAAAAGAAAATTATTCTTTTGGCGCAACTTGCCATAGCAACGTTTGCGAAGGCGCAGCTAAATGGAACGTATACCATACCGGGGTCGTATCCCTCCTTAGCGGCTGCTATAAACGACTTGAATTTGAATGGAGTGTCGGGACCTGTAACTTTTAACATTACGGCAGGTTATACCGAAACCGCACCAATGGGCGGTTATGTAATCACTGCAACAGGCACGGCATCCAATCCTATTGTTTTTCAAAAATCGGGCTCCGGAAACAATCCTTTGATAACAGCTTACACCGGGGGTAGCGGTACTCCCTCATCCGCATCGCAAGATGGAGTATTTACCATTGTTGGGGGAGATTATTTGACATTTGACGGAATTGATATTGTAGACCCCAACACAACCAATCCTGCGACGATGGAATATGGGTTCGGATTTTTTAAAGCATCCGCAACCAACGGATGTCAATATAATGTTATAAAGAATTGTAAAATAACACTTTCATATATCAACAATGCTTCAGGAAGCGGACCTTCGTACGAAGGATCAAAAGGAATCATGTTTATCAATGCTATTCATGGGTCAGCAACAAGCAGTGTTACAGTTACGGTAGCATCCGGTGCTCATGCATACAACTCAATTTTCAACAATACCATAATGAATGTCAATTACGGCATTGTGTTTAATGGATATTCCGACAGTGCTCCTTATTCTCTTGCCGACAATAACAACAGTATTTCTAACAATACTATCAAAAATTTCGGAGGTGCTACAGGTGCCACCAATCCTGCTGCCGGTATCAGGGTAAACAATCAATATGATTTGGTTATTGCAGGAAATTTATTACGCAATAATGACGGTTCCGGAGCAAATCATCCTACTACATTAAGAGGCATCTTTGTTCAGGGTTCTCCTAATGCAAATATCGCCATTACAAATAATACATTAAAAATTCTTTCTGGTGCAACAACTTCCACAGTATCTATAATCGAATTGGCTACTTCTACCGTAACAGGTCCATCCAATAATTTGACTATACAAACAAATGTGATAGACAGCTGTGGTCATGCATCGGGTACTTCAGGTGTTTTTTATGGTATATATGTAAATTCAGGTAATCATAATAATATTAATGTTACAGGGAATACAGTAAGTAATGTATTTTCCAGTAACACAGGTTCTACAAATTTAATTTACATAAGTGGCACACATGCCAATATCAACTGTTTAAATAATAACCTCGGAAATAGTACGATTGCTTCCAGTGGAACTTTTTATGCCATTTATTGTAGTAACTCTACACCAAATATCAATGTTTTGCAAAATAATATTCAAAATATTACCAAACTCAATGGAGGCAGTTTTTATGGATACTACAACTATGGTTCACCTTCAGGAGGTACTTTTAATTTTAAAAATAATTTGATTAATAACATTAATCTGAGCAGTACATCTGCTTTCTATGGAATTTATCATGCCACTACTACGTCTCAGAATTTTAATTTAGATTCAAATTCAGTCAGCAATGTTACTTCAGGTTCCGGAACATTGTATGGTTTTTTTATAAATTATGGAAATACGGTAAATGTTTCGTATAATACTTTCACAAATATCTCCGCTTCTCAAACGACAAGCATTTTTTATGGTGTTTATTTTGGTGGTGTTGCCAGCAACTCATTATCTTGCTTTAAAAACTCTTTAATGACTTTAACCACCACCGGAAATAAACTTTATGGAATTTATACATTGTCGGGAACTTCAAATAATTTTTATGCCAATAAGATCACTTCGCTAAACTCAACATCCACCTCTTCTTCGGTGTTGGTGGCAGGATTTTATCATAGCGGAGGCACCAATACGTTATATAACAATATTGTCGGTGCTTTAAATGCCCCTTCAGCCAATAATGATGTGGCCTTAGCCGGTATTTATGCTGCTTCAGGTACTGTCAATGCTTATTTCAACACGGTTTATTTAAACGCATCAAGTACCGGTACAGATTTTGGAACAACGGCAATGTATGCATCGACAACAGCACAAGTGTTGTTGCAAAACAATATTTTCATCAATAATTCTACTGCCAACGGAACCGGTTATACTGTAGCATACCGCAGAAGCGGCACCTCGCTCTCGAGCTATAACACGGCTTCGAACAATAATATTTTTTATGCAGGCACTCCTTCTGCTACCAATTTGATTTTTTATGACGGTACCAATGCCTATCAAACATTGTCGGCATATAAAGCTGCTGTCAGCCCTGCCGATAATAATTCATTCACCGAAAACACACAATTCCTGAACACTACCAATCCTGCATCGGCAAATTATTTGCATGTGGACGGTTCTGTAGCATCTTTGACTGAAAGTAATGCAATTACAGTTTCTACCATTGGAGTGGATTATGACGGAGATATACGTCAAGGATTCCCGGGATATGCTGGTACAGGTACAGCTCCTGATATTGGAGCGGATGAATACAACGGTATTTTTGCCGGAGCTCCCAACGACCTTGGGGTCAGTGCAATTGTGTCGCCTGCCACTTCGGGTTGTTACACCTCGTCGGAGAACGTTGTAGTGACTGTAAAAAATTATGGGACAAATCCACAATCCAACTTCACCGTTCAAGTGAACGTAACAGGAACAATTACGCAAACATTGACAGCCACCTATAATAATACATTAAATCCGGGCATGTCCGACAATGTTTCAATGGGTGTTATCAACATGTCCGCTCCCGGACCTTACAATTTAAAGGCGTTTACAACACTTGCCGGTGATGCAAACAACTCAAATGATACAATCACAGGAACTTTCAACGTGATTGCACCTGCACCATTGCCACAACAAGTAGATTTTACAGGTTTTAATGGTACCAATCTAAGTACAGTTTTTCCATTGTGGAAAGAAGCACAAGGTGTTACACCCAATGGCACTACAAGTTTGTGGACTTCTCAAACCAATGTCGGCAGCCCCGGAAATGTTACAGCAAGAGTTAATCTATACACTAACACAAGAAAAGAATGGATTGTGGGACCAAAATTTGTACCTACATCATCTACTGTATTGAAGTTTGATGCTGCCGTGACCAATTGGAACAGCACTTCTGCACCGGATGTCATGGGAAGTGACGACAAACTGAGAGTGATGGTTTCTACAGATTGCGGTATTACTTTCTCACCAATTTTCGACATTACCAAAAGCAATAACTTGCCGCCTACACTCACGCCATTTACTGTTTCTTTAGGTGCATATGCCAATCAAGAAATTATCGTTGCATTTTTTGCCACTGACGGTACGGTAGATGATCCGGAAGATTATGATTTACATATTGACAACATCAATATTTACAATGCTCCAAATATTGATTTACAACTGACTTCAATCATATCGCCCGCTTCTAATCTTTCTTGTTTTGGAAACGAAACTGTTAAAGTGATTGTGACGAACAACGGATCACAACCTGCTTCAAACTTTACTATAGGAGCAATTCTCTCCGGAGCTGCTACCGGTACATTAAGTTTTAACTATACCAATACTCTGGCTGCTTTTGCTTCTGACACCGTTACTGTAGGTACATTTAATATGTCATTGCCCGGCACATATACTATAACATCTTATGTAAACATTACCGGAGATGCAGTGTCTACCAACGATACTTTGGCGGTTAACTACAATCACAATGTTTTGCCATTCCCATATCTTGAAACTTTCGACCTCGTTTCTCCATTACCGGGACTACCGGCCGGATGGCAAGCAGATAATACAGGACTCGATTTTGCCGTAAGAACTTCTGGAGCATCTATTCACCATGGTGCAGGTAATCCGCCTACACAAGGCTTGTGTGCCAATCTTTGGTCATCCAATAGCTCATCCTGGTTTGTTACTCCGCCCATTGGTCCTCTTCCTTCAAACAATGTAGAATTGGGATTCTTATACCGGATTGTGAATTACAGTGGTTATGCCAATCCAGGAGGAAATAAAACACCTTATGCCGGCACCAACGACTCCATCAATATTTTTGTCTCAACCAATTGTGGAATCACTTGGACTATGGTAGGCAGTATCAATGGAAGCAATCATGTTGATACCAATGCTTTCACAATGTTTTCAATTTGCCTGGGTGATATGTATGCAGGTCAAAACATAAAATTGCGTTTTGAAGCCAAGCACACCACAGGTGATTATTGGATTGACATAGACAGTATTCAACTTTATTCAACACCGGCAGTTTCAATTACTCCTTCCACCAACTTTGCGGTTTGTCAAAATCAACCTTTGTCTGTGACTGCCAATATGCCCGGTGCTGTTTCTTATCAATGGACTCCAGGAAACATAAATACACCTGTGTTTAATGTTAATACCTCCAATCCCGGTAATTATGTTTACACAGTTCAGGCAACCAAAGCCAATGGCTGTTTCTCTAAAGATTCAATAAGTGTAATTGTTAACGCACTTCCTTCTTTGACCGTTTCTTCCAACTCTCCTGTTTGTGAAGGTGATGGGATTATGTTGAATGCTTCAACGAATGCAACTAATGTAATGTGGACAGGTCCTCAAGGATTCTCATCCAATATGTCGAGTCCTGCTATTGGCAACGCCAATGTAAATATGAGCGGTTACTATGTGGTTACTGTAACCGACAGTAATAATTGCCAAAGCAAAGATTCTGTGATGGTCACCGTGAAACCTGCTCCCGATGTCACAACAACCGTTAATAATAACACAATCACTGTTTCTCAAACCGGTGCTACATATCAATGGATTAATTGCAATACACTCACACCGATAACAGGAGCTACAGCCCAGTCATACACACCTGTTGCTTCCGGTCAATATGCCGTTGTGGTGACTTTAAATGGTTGTACCGATACCTCTGCATGTGTTACCATTACATTGCCCAGTGGAATTGCTGATCTAACAAACGAAAACTATTGGTCTATAGCTCCTAATCCAAATAATGGAAACTTTGTATTGAAAGCTAAAGAAGGTGACGTGTTTCATATAATGGATATGAGTGGAAAGTTAATAGAATTCATTGTTATGCATCAAGGAGTGAAAGAAATACACATTAATGTTCCACAAGGTGTTTATTTTATCAAAGAAGTAAATGGTTATAGAGTTGAAAAATTGGTCATTCATGAATGATGAAATTTAGTTTAAATTAAAAGCGGGGCGGCCCATGGCCGCCCCGCTTTTTTTATCACTTTTATTTTTTCAAGAATTTGCTCTTTTAGGTTAAAATGCCATATTTGATTGTAATGATTCTTTTGAATTTATCCTAAATTTGCCACATGTTATTAGAGTTTTCCAATCATCAAGAACATCCTGCTGACCCAAAGAAGATTGTTTTTTATTTTTTTGAAGAAAAATATTGTGTCCCATATGCCGAAGCCCTCAAAAATGCGGGCATACAATTTGAATTTGTCATGGAAAATTACAAGCACAGCAGGTTGGGTACAGATAAAATGTATTGTTTTATAGTGTCCAAAAAAGATTTTAAAAAAGCAAACCAACTAAGTTATTTGACATATGCCAAATTCAGAAAACCTGCATTAGGGTCAAAAACTTTCGGTTTGTTTTTGGTGACACTGATGATCTTTCTTTTAATTTTGTCGATTATTGGATATCTCAAATCAGTTTAATTAATCAAATTATCAACAATATGAAAGTTCCTTTTTCACCACCTAAAATAAATGATGACGTAATTAATGCCGTTGTGGAAACGTTACGTTCCGGTTGGATAACCACAGGACCAAAGACCAAACAATTTGAAAAAGAACTCGCAGAATATTGCGGTTGCCGCAAGGTACTTTGTTTAAACTCTGCAACAGCCGGACTGGAGCTTGTGCTGAGATGGTGGGGAGTAGGCCCCGGGGATGAAGTTATCCTCCCTGCCTATACCTACAGTGCCACGGCCAATGTGGTGCTTCATTGTGGAGCCATTCCGGTATTGGTAGATACAAAAGATGATTTTAACATAGATATAGAAGCTGTTAAGAAAGCTATAAATCCGCATACTAAAGTAATCATGCCGGTTGATATTGCCGGTTTTCCCTGTGATTATGATGAATTACTCGATTTGGTAAATCAACAAGAAATTAAATCATTGTTTAAACCTTCCAATGAAAGACAGGAAATATTGGGAAGAATTTTGATTTTGAGTGATTCGGCTCATTCTTTTGGTGCTTATTATAAAGGAAAGCGTTCGGGTTCTTTAGCTGACTTTAGTGTTTTCTCTTTTCATGCAGTAAAAAATCTGACAACAGCCGAAGGAGGAGCCGTATGTATTCAAATGCCACAATCATTTGATGCGGATGAAATATATAAAAGTTTATCCATAAAATCATTGCATGGTCAGACCAAGGATGCTCTGGCCAAAATGCAAATTGGCAATTGGCGGTACGATATTGTTGAGCCCGGTTTTAAATGCAATATGACAGACATACAGGCCGCTATGGGCTTGGCTGAGCTCCCTAAATATGATAAAGAAACATTACCAAAAAGAAAATATATTTTTGAAAAATATACCGAAAGGTTAAAAAATTATTCCTGGGCACAAATACCTGTTTATAAAACAGATGACAAAGAATCCAGTTATCACCTTTATCCGTTAAGAATCAAAGGAATCAACGAACAACAAAGAGATAAAATCATGGATGTCGTTTTTTCACATGATGTGGCTGTGAATGTGCATTTTCAACCCTTACCTTTATTATCGGCATATAAATCAAGGGGATATAAAATGGAGGATTATCCGGTTGCTTATGACAACTATTCCCGTGAAATAAGTTTGCCTGTTTATTACGACTTGTCGGACCAACAGATAGGTTGGGTCCTGGATGCTCTGATCGATGGAGTAAACAGGGTTTTGGGGGCATAATATCATGTTCAAACGCATATTCGATATTATTTTCTCCTTTTTTATACTATTGCTGCTACTGCCAATCATGTTTTTTATTGCTTTAATTATATTTATCGTTGACGGACCTCCGGTGTTTTTTTTGCAAACAAGAGTTGGAAAAGACGGTAAAACGTTTAAAATCATCAAATTTCGAACTATGCGTCCTAATTCGGATAAAAATATTCAAATCACTGTTGGAAGTAATGATAATCGTATTACTCGCACCGGAAGGTTTCTTAGAAAATACAAATTGGATGAATTGCCCCAGTTTTTCAATGTTTTGAAAGGGGAAATGTCTGTGGTCGGACCCAGACCTGAAGTTCCAAAATATGTAGAGTTCTATGATGAGAGACAAAAACAAGTTTTGAGTGTAAAGCCCGGTATAACAGATTGGGCATCGATAGCTTATATAGACGAGAATGACATGCTTAAAGGAGTGGATGATCCTGAAAGTTATTATATCCAAAATATTATGCCTCAAAAACTCGAACTCAATCTACAATACATTAAAGATTCGGACAAACTCAAGGATTTTAAAATCTTATGGCATACATTTTTGAGAATTATTCGTTAAAATAAAATTTTGTACAATCCGATAAGTTCTTCATAAGATTGTAGGTCTCCTGTGTGTTTATAGGAATAAGCAAGTTCTTTTAAATAGCGCGATGCGGTTTCTAAATGCGACATAGGTTTGAAATAACGACTGTCCGGTTCAATCTCGGATTGTTGTAAAAATTCTTCAATGGCTTGGCGTCCAAAAATCAGCCCTTTGTTGAAAGGGTTGATATAAAAAAGCACGTGATTTTCATCGGGAATGTTTGAAATCTCGATATACTCCTCATCGGTGTAACATAAAATAAAAAAATTTGGTAGATCCACGCCATACACACTGATGTTTAATTTTTCACATAATATCAAATAAAGCATACCTATGGACATGGCATTTCCTTTTTTGCTCTCAAGTAGGTGGCTTAAAAAAAAGTAAGAAGGATCAAAAAAATTTTTTCTGTCTACACCCATATCATAATAATCATATATAATTCTGTTGATAATTTGAATTTTTTCTATTGAAGTAAGGTTTTGATTGATTTCGATCCAAATGTCCCGATAGATGTTCAATATTCTTTTGTCAAATAAAACTTTATCCAGATCGGGATACTTATAACGGCTAATCAGATAAGAAAATAATTGAAGGTCGTTGCTTTCCGAATTTTTCCAGTCAATAAAATCATTTTTCAATTGTTGAAATTGAATATAGTGTATGATGTTTTCAATTTTTCTCTGCAACACCGGATTGATAGTTTGTTCCCATAATTCCTCCAAAAAAGGAATAACTTCAACCCCCATGTCTGCTAGTTTATTTTTGATGCTTTCATACACAAAATCATCGGGGTCTTCCAATAAATTGAAAATGGCTTCTAATTCTGCTTTTTTCACAAAAGCAAAGGTATTTTATAGAATTATCCATTCTAGGCATCGTAATATTATTTATTAACAAATCGCATGTTTATACGACTATTTATTTGATTTGTAAATGTTTACAAGTGATTTGAGCAGTATTTGTGTTAACCGTCTGCTGAAAAATAAAGATCTTATCTTTTCATTTTTCTTTCAGGCATTATATTTTGTAGAAAAAGAGAGTGTTTCAATCAGGAAATTCAGGAATGTGTTTGGGAAAGATTTTCCAATGTATATTGAATAAGTTTTTTCATCATTTGTTGGTAATTGTTGCTAAAAGTTTTTTTGTAGCGGTTGGCAACAACCAAACAAATGGTAGCTGCTTGATGCCCTAAAAGTTTTGATAAGCCGTAGAGAGCACTGGTTTCCATTTCAAAATTTAAAATTTTTTTTCCTTGAAACTCGAATTGATAAATCCTGTCGTTTAGGTTTTCAAAATACGGAGTTAATCGCAAATGTCTGCCTTGTGGGCCGTAAAAACCCGGGGCAGTAAGTGTAATACCGGCTTTTACTTGATCGGAGTTTAATTGGTTAAACAATGTCGATCCACACTCGGCAACGTATGGGTTGATTCTGTTTTCTTTATCGTTAATAAATGACTTGAAAGATTGGGCTAAAGGATGATTGATTAAATTATGTGCATCACGATAATAAAGCAACAAATTGTCTAACCCAATAGCCATCCCGGATAAAACAAAATTATCTACATCAAGTTCGGGGGAGAGCGATCCACAAGTACCTATGCGTATTAATTTCAAAGATTTTTTTTCAGAATTTTCTGTTTTATCTTCCAGGTCTATATTGACCAAAGCATCCAGTTCATTCAAAACAATGTCAATGTTGTCTGTACCAATGCCGGTTGCAATCACACTAATGGGCATTTTTCCGATTTCTCCCGTATGGGTGATAAATTCTCGATGCTGACGTTTGATATGTATGGTATCAAAGAATGACGATACCATGGCAACACGTCCGGGATCTCCTACCAAAATTATTGTAGGGGCAATTTCGTCCGGTCCTAAATCAAGATGATAAATTTTTTTATTTTTCGTTAAAACCAACTCTGAATCAGCAATTTTTCTCATAAGCGCAAATTTTTCTCCTGATTATTTTAAATTTCTTCTTATTATTGCGTAAATTTATGCAAAATAAGAAGAAAATATGAAAAAGATCGAAATTAACAGGATAATGATTCCTACTGATTTTTCCGAAACTGCCGACTTGGCTTTGGAGCACGCATGTTTTATGGCTCAACTTTTTAGAGCAGATCTGCATTTGGTTCATGTGATGACCTCTTTTACTTATTCTTCTCCAATTCCTGAGATGTTTATTGACAACACCTTAGTAAAAGAGTTACAAGATAAAATTCAGGATACACTTGATGCCAAAGCTGAAGAAATCAGAAAAAAATATAGTGTAAATGTAACAACTACCCTTACCATTGGTGCTGTTGTATCATCATTGGTAGAGATTATTAAAGATAATCATATCGATATTGTGGTGCTAGGGTCGCATGGTGCCAGTGGCATAAAGGAATTGTTGATTGGAAGCAATGCTTACCGTTTAGTTATCGCCTCTCCTGTGCCTGTATTAACCATTCAATCACATGCCAAAAAGTTAGGATTCACAAAGTTTTTCCTGCCTATTGACAGTTCTCCTTTTACTCGTGAAAAAATAGGTCCTGCTGTTTCACTTGCCGAAAAATACGGAGCTGAAATATTTTTATACGGATGTTTGACTGAAGAGCACAGGAATGAATATAATCAAATGAAATTGAGAATAGAGCAAAGCGAAGAGTTTATAAAAAAACATGGTATCCCTGTTAAGTCAGTGATCGAACCTGTAGAAAATTTAGCAAGGGCTACTTATACAAAAGCAAAAGAGATGGGGGCAGATTTAATCGTAATTATGACCGATCAAGAGCCCAGCAATGACTTGTTTATTGGTCCTTATACTCAACAAATCGTTCACCGAAGTAAAATCCCTGTTTTGACTATACCTACTTATGCTTACAAAGAATGGATTGAGAATCCCAACACTCAAGTAACGTCGTTGTTTTAATTTTTATGTTCAAATTGAAATCTTTTTTAAACCTTTACTGAGATGGAACTATACCGTGATTATTCCTTAGAAGAATTGTTGGAGATTTATAATACACCTTTGTTGGAGTTGATTTATCGGGCTGCTTCTGTGCACAGACAGTATCATGATCCTGCAGAAGTTCAAATCAGCACATTAATTTCTATAAAAACCGGAGGATGCCCGGAAGATTGTGCTTATTGCCCTCAAGCTGCAAGATATCATACAGCTGTCGAAAAGCATGACTTGTTGACAGTCGAAGAGGTGAAAGAAGCAGCCATAAAAGCCAAAAATGCCGGTGCTTCGCGTTTGTGTATGGGCGCTGCCTGGCGCAACGTGCGTAATAACGATGACTTTGATCAAGTTCTTGAAATGGTTAGGGTCGTTAATGAACTTGGTATGGAGGTGTGTTGCACTTTGGGAATGATTACCGAACATCAGGCAAAGCGACTGGCAGACGCAGGGTTGTATGCTTATAATCATAATTTAGATACTTCCGATGAATACTATAATAAAATAATTTCTACCAGAACCTATGATGATCGGTTGAAAACACTCAATAATGTAGCAAAAGCCGGTGTACATATTTGTTCCGGTGGAATAATCGGTATGGGTGAATCAGTTGAAGATCGGTTAAAGATGTTGTTGCATTTGACAAGGTTGCGCCCACACCCACACTCAGTGCCTATCAATGCTTTGGTACCTGTGGAGGGTACTCCGCTGCAAGACCAACCCATCGTTTCCACTTGGGAAATGGTAAGGATGATTGCTACTACGCGTATTGTATTGCCAAAATCACAGGTAAGACTTTCGGCAGGGCGTCTCTTTATGAGTCAAGAAGCACAGGCATTATGTTTCTTGGCGGGTGCAAATTCCATTTTTGCCGGAGACAAGTTGCTTACTACCGGCAATCCTTCATTCGAAAAAGATATGGAAATGTTTCAATCGTTGGGATTGAAACCACAACCCCCGTTTAAACATGGTCCTAAACCGGAGGTGAAAGAAACATATAAAGTTAAGATTCAAGAAAAAGTTAAATGGGACAGACCAAAATTAAATAACGTCAATCAAAACTAACTATTCCCAAACACTCTTTTCAATATATCATTAACCCTTGCCTTAGGATCTTTGCGAATGGCTTTTTCTTGTTGTTCTATCATTAAGAATAATCCCGAAACAGCACGGTCTGTTACATATGCATCAAGATCCGGATTCATTTTTTCTACAAATGGAATTTTATTATATGTTTCTACCAATGGATTCCAATATCTGGTAATTTCAACTTGTTGAAGAGCATCATGAATAATGGGACGAAATTTGGCTTTTAATTGATCTGTTGTTTTTTCTCTAAGAAAATTTGTGGCAGCATTCTCACCTCCATTTAAAATAGCAAAGCCGTCTTGAATACTCATGTTGATTATTGCATCCACAAAAATTGGTGCTGCTTGTTTGGCTGCCAGTTCGGCTCCTCTGTTTAGAGTTTCCACAAATTTATTCACTTGTTCTTCAAAGCCAAGTTCAATCAATTTGTTTTTCATTTTTTCGGCTTCCGGTGGAAATGGAATAAAAATTAACGGGTTTTTATAAAAACCATCTATTTTGGAGGTTCGGGCTACGGCACTGTCTGTCCCTACTTTTAATGCTTCTTTTAATCCTTTTATCACTTCTTCATTTGTTAATGGTTGAGGTTTGGTTTCAACCGGCAAGTTATTTACTACATTTTGAATCTCACTGCAGGAAAAGCAGAATATGGATATCAAAACCAAACTGATCAAATTTTTTTTCATTTCACTATATTTTCATGTTAATTTGCAACATTACAAAATTCATGCAAAATATTTGTTATGAAAGCAATTATTATTGCCATTGGTGATGAAATATTGATTGGACAGACTACTGATACAAATTCCACATTTATTTCCAGCGAATTAAACAAAATAGGTGTAAAAGTGATTGAAAAAAGAACGATTGGTGATCAAAAAGATATAATTAAAAATACATTACATGATTGTCTCCAAAAAGCCGATATAATAATCACTACCGGGGGATTGGGTCCTACATCGGATGACAAAACTTTAGAAAGTATTGCAGAATATTTTCATCAAAAACTATTGATTAATCAAGAAATATTAGATTTTATCACTGAAAAATATGTCAGTAGAGGTTTGCCACTCAACAAATTTAACCGGAGACAGGCATTGTTTCCTGAGAATGCAAAAGTTCTATGGAACTATCTGGGAACTGCGCCGGGTGTGTATTTTCATGTGAATGACAAGCATGTTTTTTTGTTGCCGGGAGTTCCCGCAGAAATGCAACAAATGATGGTGCAAGTGATTGATCATTTGTCTACGTTGAGCGATATGGCAATCATACATCAAACAGTTTGTACCTATGGTATTCCGGAATCGGTGCTGGCTGAAATGATTCAAGATTGGGAAAAGTCGTTGCCGGAATTTCTGTCTTTGGCATATTTGCCGTCTTTTGGCGAAGTAAAACTTAGATTAAGTGCTTTTGTCAACAAAAATTTATCTTATGACGTCAAGAAATCCATCAATCAGAAAATAGAGGAGTTGAAGCATATTTTAAAAGATAAAATTTATTCGTTGGAAGATGAAACCATTCAAGAAGTAATCGGAAAAATTTTAAGGAACAAAAAGCAAACGTTATCTTGTGCCGAGAGTTGCACGGGAGGTTATTTAAGTCATTTGATTACGAGTATTCCCGGAAGTTCCGATTATTTTATGGGGTCAGTAGTCAGTTATTCCAATGAAGTAAAAATGAGTGTAATTAATGTTTCTGAAAATAGTTTGAAAAATTATGGAGCAGTCAGCGAGGTTGTTGCAATAGAAATGGCCAAGGGGGTGAAAGAACTGAACAAAACCGATTATGCACTCTCGACAACAGGTATTGCCGGCCCGGGAGGAGCTACTCCGGGAAAACCGGTAGGAACAGTTTGGCTTGCATGCGCTACACCTGAAAAGGTTGTGACCAAGTTGTTGCATTTAAAAGGAGACCGTCTGACCAACATACGGCGTGCAGCCAAATTGGCTTTGTTTATGTTGTATGAGCAAATCAAGTAAGCAGATGTCAATTTCAAAGGTTGGGACAATGAATGATCAATGGTTGCCAACTATTTTAATACAAAAAATTGAGTTTTAATCCATACGAATCAAAAAACGCTTGTCAATGAGTTTAATTTTATTATTTTGAATGGTTGAAAGAATTAAGAATGGATTTTTTTTTATTTTAGCAAAAATTTGAAAGAATATTGTAAAGATGGGTTCATGGCGCAAAATTTTATACCCTTTTTCTTTGTTTTATGGAGTTGGGGTTTGGGTGAGAAATTTGCTTTATGATACCAATGTGTTGAAATCATACTATTTCCGAAAACCGGTGATAGTGGTTGGCAACCTTTCGGTAGGAGGAACAGGTAAAACGCCACATGTAGAATATATTTCTGAATTATTGATAAAGAATCATTTTAAAGTTGCTGTTTTAAGCAGGGGATATGGTAGAATTACTACTGTTTTTCGTTATGTAAATGAAAATTCCACTCCAAAAGAAGTAGGAGATGAGCCCCTTCAAATAAAAAGAAAGTTTCCGGAGGCAATTGTGGCTGTGGATATTGATCGAGTTCATGGCATTGAAAAAATCATGAAAGAACATCCTGAGGTGGATGTATTTGTGTTGGATGATGCATTTCAACATCGCCGTGTGAGAGGATCTTTAAATATTTTATTGACCGATTACAGCAAATTGTATAAACAAGATCTGTTACTGCCAGCCGGAAATCTGAGAGAATGGCCATCTGCAGCAAATCGTGCCGACATGGTGATTGTTACCAAGATTCCCGTGGTATTGTCTCCGATTGATGAAAAAAGAATCAAAAATGAACTTAATTTTCCAAAAGATATTTATTTCTCACGAATAGACCATATCGGACCATTTCCCTTTAATAAAAGTGCAGAAGAGTTAATAAAAAGCGACTTGTCCGGATATACTGCCATTTTATTGACCGGAATAGCCAATCCCGAAAATTATTTTTATTTTTTAAAAAATATTTTTCGCGATGTCATTCACTTTGAATTTTCCGACCATCATTTGTTTAAGGAAAGTGACTTACAGAAAGTGATAAAAAAATTTAACGATCACTATTCTCCGAAAAAAGTGATTGTGACTACAGAAAAAGATATCATGCGGTTAAATGAACCGGAATTAAAAGAAAGGTTAATTAATTATCCTGTGATTTATTATTCAACTACAACTGTATTTCCTGAAAATTATCATCAAAAATTTGATCAACAAATTTTGCAGCATGTCAAAAATTTTAGAAACTGAAACTTTTCTGCGGAAATATATACAAAACACTCCTGATGCCCTGGTCGTTTTAGGATCGGGTTTAGGAGGTTTTGTGCAACAAGTTGAAATTCTAGAATCGATTCCATATAAAAAAATTCCTAATTTCCCTCAAGTCACGGTTGAAGGTCATGGGGGGAATTTAATTGTAGCCAAAATTCAAAATAAACATTTGATTATTTTGCAAGGAAGGTTCCATTATTATGAAGGTTATGATCTTTCTACTGCCGTTTATCCCTTGAAAGTATTGCATCAATTTGGCATAAAAAATCTGTTGATTTCAAATGCTGCCGGTGGAATCAATCCTGCGTACAAACCGGGTGATATAATGATTATCAAGGATCATATTCATTTTTTTCCGGATAATCCACTCAGAGGAAAAAATGATGATGCGTTGGGACCTAGGTTCCCTGATATGTCTTTGCCATATTCACGGCAGTTAATTGATAAAGCGATACAAATTGCCCACGAAACATCTATCGTGCCATTGCATCAAGGAGTTTATTTTTCTTGGCAGGGCCCGACATACGAAACGATAGCCGAATATAAGATGATAAAATTTTTTGAAGCAGATGCGGTAGGAATGTCTTCTACTTATGAGGTTATTATGGGAAAATATCTGGGGTGGAATTGCTTTGGTGTTTCTGTCATTACCAATGTTCTTTCAGAAAATCCTCAAAATAAAACTACTCATGACGAAGTAAAGGATGTTTCTTCGATTGTTCAACCTAAACTTGGAAAACTTTTCAAAAATTTAGTTTTAACAATGTAAATTATGAAACGGCGTAAAGCACAAAAAAACACAGAAAAAACTAATACTTACCATGCTCAAAGCAATATCAAAAAAAGTCAGGAACTTTCAGGAGAAATTTTGATTTTGCAAAGTGTGGCTATATTGATAGACGGTAACAATATCGAACGCAGCATACATGATAAACTTGGTCTGAAAGAAGCCATGTTGAATTTTGACAAACTTATTCCCGAACTACTGGATAACAGAGGACTAAACAGATTGTTATATTTTCGTGAAGGCATCAGTATTTCATCAAAGTTGGCCGAGAGGTTGCATAATAAATACCATGGTTCGGTGATACCTTGTCATAAATCGGCTGATATCCCGATTACTATTCATGCGATTCAAATTGCAGAAAAAGTGGATACTATCATTATCTTATCCGGGGACTCTGATTATGTAGAACTTGTAAGACATTTAAAATCCAGAGGTGTAAGAGTGGAAATTGCAGCTGTGGAGGAAACCACATCACAGATATTGAGGGATGAAGCCGATTATTTTTTCCCAATTACCGAAGATTATTGCTTTGTTTATATTACTGACAATTACAGAAAAAAATAAATCTCATTATTCTTATAAATTTTTTGAAAAAATCAATAGTAAAAAACAGTATATGCAGATGCAAAATTTAAAAATAAAAAAGGCCGGTTATTACCGGCCTTTTTTTATTATTATTGGCGTTTGATTACATCATATCCATTCCGCCACCGGGCATTGCCGGAGCTTTTTCTTCTTCTTTTATTTCTACCACAACACATTCAGTGGTGAGTAACAATCCGGCGATTGATGCAGCATTTTCAAGAGCAACGCGTGAAACTTTGGTAGGATCGATGACACCTTCTTCAATCAGGTTTCCATAAGTTTCAGTACGGGCGTTGTAACCAAAATCGTCTTTTCCTTCCTTCACTTTTTGTACAACTACAGAACCTTCACCGCCGGCATTGAACACGATTTGACGAAGAGGTTCTTCCAAAGCACGTCTTACGATAGCGATACCAATGTTTTCGTCTTCGTTGTCGCCTTTTAAGTTTTCCAATGCATTCAAAGCACGGATGTATGCAGTACCACCACCGGGCACAATACCTTCTTCAACAGCAGCTCTTGTAGCATGCAAAGCATCGTCAACACGATCTTTTTTCTCTTTCATTTCTACTTCGGTAGGAGCACCTACGTAGATTACTGCAACACCTCCGGCCAATTTGGCTAATCTTTCTTGCAATTTTTCTCTGTCATAATCGGAGGTTGTATTTTCAATTTGAGCTTTGATTTGATTGATGCGGGCTTTGATGTCTTCGGGTTTTCCGGCACCATTGATGATAGTGGTATTGTCTTTGTCAATAACCACTTTTTCGGCTTTACCAAGATAGCTCAAATCGGCATTTTCAAGTTTATAACCGCGTTCTTCTGAAATTACAGTACCTCCGGTCAATACGGCAATATCTTGAAGCATTTCTTTTCTTCTGTCACCAAAGCCGGGAGCTTTAACAGCGGCGATTTTCAATGTTCCTCTCAATTTGTTTACAACCAGGGTAGCCAATGCTTCACCTTCAACATCTTCGGCAATGATCAACAGAGGTTTGTTGGTTTGAACAACTTTTTCCAACACCGGAAGTAAATCTTTCATGGAAGAGATTTTCTTATCGTAGATAAGGATGTATGGATTGTCCAATTCAACTTCCATTTTTTCGGCGTTGGTGACAAAGTAACGAGAGAGGTATCCGCGGTCAAATTGCATTCCTTCTACGGTTTTCAATTCATCGCTTGTGCCTTTGGCTTCTTCAACAGTAATTACACCTTCTTTGCCAACGGCTTTCATTGCATCTGCAATCAATTTCCCTATTTCAGGATCATTGTTGGCAGAGATGGTGGCCACTTGTTCGATTTTTTTGTAATCGTCGCCTACTTTTTTGGATTGTTTTTTAAGATCTTCTACAACAGCTTTAACGGCTTTGTCGATACCTCTTTTTAAGTCCATCGGGTTAGCACCCGCTGTAACGTTTTTCAAACCGGCTGTTACGATGGCTTGAGCCAAAACAGTAGCGGTAGTTGTTCCGTCTCCTGCATCATCTGCAGTTTTGGAAGCAACCTCAAGTACCATTTGAGCTCCCATATTTTCAATGGGGTCTTTCAATTCAATTTCTTTAGCAACAGATACTCCGTCTTTAGTAACGGAAGGTGCGCCAAATTTTTTTCCAATGATTACATTTCTTCCTTTGGGGCCTAATGTAACTTTTACGGCATTGGCAAGTTTATCCACTCCTCTTTTTAAAGCGGCCCTTGCTTCTGCATCAAACATAATTTCTTTTGCTGCCATAGCTTTATCGATTTTTAGGGTTTAAATTTTAGTTTAAATAAATTAATTATTAAATGATTCTGAAATGAAAATTAAATGATGGCATAAATGTCACTTTCTCTCATAATCAAATATTCTTTGCCATCAATTTGGATTTCTGTACCGGCATATTTGCCATAAAGTACAACATCACCAACTTTTACGGTAGTTGGTTCGTCTTTTTTACCGGGACCAACTGCTACCACAGTTCCTCTTTGTGGTTTTTCTTTAGCAGTGTCCGGAATAATGATACCACCTGCTGTTTTTTCTTCTGCAGGAGCAGGCTCAATCACTACACGATCTGCCAATGGTTTAATTTTTACTTCTTTTTTTTCTGCAACTTTTGTTGACATAGTTTAATGGTTTTTGGGTTTCGTTCTATAAATTGCATTTTTTGTGCCAGAGAGATTTAATGCTTAAAACAAAGACAAAATTTCAGAATTAAACAAAAAATGTCAGCCATTGGCTGACATTGTGTCTTTTTGATAGTATTAAAGACAAATTATTCTTGATTGTTTTCAGCAGGTGATGGAATGTTATTTGGAACTACAGGCAATTCAGATTCTTCTATTTGCTTTTGAATTTTAGATTCTCTGATTTGTTCATTATCTGCCCGGTTGCTTTGTGATGAATATAATCCGGAAGTAATGACACTTAATACAATGAGTGCAATTCCCAGGGTCCAGGTTACCTTTTCAATCAATTCGGCTGTTTGACGTACGCCCAAAAATTGATTGCTCGATGTGAAGTTGGCTGCTAAACCGCCTTTGGGGTTTTGCACGATAATTACCAAAATCAACAACACTGAGATAATTAATATCAAGGTAAGCAAAAAGTACAACATAGTTTTATTTTTTTGATTGTTTTTTGATTAATTCAATTTGGCCTGCAAAATAAAGTTTTTTTTCGGGAATTTTCAACATCAATTTTTCATAAGCACTTATTGCTTTTTCATAGTTTCCTTGTTGCACATAGATTTTAGCCAAAGTTTCCGTAATCAAATCGTCGGTTTCTTCTATGCTTTTTTTGGCATAATCTTGTGGTTTGAAAAACTTTTTTTGTTCCCTTTGTTGAGGAATGGATATTTTCTCTCCTTTTTGTGATAATTTTTCAATGAGAGATTCAATTTCTGAAGTTTTTACACGGTCTGATGACTTTTTGTCTTGTGTCTTTTCTTCTATATCGAGTTTCTTTTGAGCTGCTTGATTTTTATCCAACAATTTCAGCCATTCGGTATAGGTCTTTTGGGTGTCATCTAAGATTTCATCTTTACTTTCGGTTATTTCCTGTTGCGTTTCGGGTTCAGTTGGCATTTCTTGCAATGGGTTTACTTGGGATATCGTTTCGGTAATAATTAACTGTTCCAATGGATCTGTTGTTGCAGGTAATTCCTGAGATTCCGGAGCAGGTCCATTTGTTTTATTCTCTTCGGATGGAGCTTCGTTGTCTTCTTGTCGTGTGTTTTTTTCATTATCATTACTATCGGAACCGATGATGTTGTCAGTTTCTTTTTGTGCCGATTCTTTGTCGGTTTGTTGTATGGTATTGTCTTCTTGGGAGGATATAGTGTTTGTGGGTTGTGTGGTTTTGTCAATGGTGTTATTGTTGTTATAAACATTGTTAGTAATGGGGGGATTGTCTGTGTTTTGCAATTGCAAAACACCGGTTTTGGGATCAATGCCCGTCTCTTTATCCGATTTTCTTAGCTTAGAGATATAATATTTGTGTAATTGAAACAAAAATTCCCTTTGATTAAAATACAAAGAAGCCATTTCCAAAGAGAAGGGAATTGATTCGGGTGAGATGTCCCCGTTTTTCAGGTCGTCGATATATTGTATCACATAAATCAAACCAAAATAGGGCGATTTTTTAGATTGTGGCAATTGTCTGATTCGGTCGCCCCATTGATCCAGGTCGTTTATCAATTGTTCTGATATGTTGCCGGATGGAAGCATAGTATTACCAGTTTCCAAGCGAACGGTTGAAAATATCTTGAGCCAATTGTTGATAAATGTCTTTCATAATATCTGATTCGACGGCAGAAAAACTTTGGGTTGCATCAAAATCGGCAAATCTTGAAAATGTGGTCTCAAAATTGTCTTCCGGGTTTTTATGATTAGAGAATTTCACTTTTACGGTCATGGTTACTCTATTTTTTGAAGCCAGATCATTAGAGGAGATTGCTACCGGAGAAATAGAGAAATCAATAATTTGACCGCTTAATTCAAGATCTCCGGCTGAGTTGACAATTTGTAATTGTGTTTGTGTGAGAAATACTTCTCTGATAGTTTCGGACAATCCTTGGGCATAGGTAGGACCTGCAAGTGCTGCGAGGTTTTCGAAATTAGCAATGGAAATGGTTTTGGTTTGACTGTAATCTATATTGGCTCCCGAAAAACTGTAAAACTTACAGGCAGAAAAAAATATTAATACAACTCCGGTAATAGAAGTAAATTTTGTGTTATTCAAAATGAAGCTCATTTAATATGGCCTAAATTATAATCTTTTATTTTACGATACAGAGTTCTTTCGGATATTCCAAGTTCTTTGGCGGCAGGTTTGCGTTTCCCTTTATATTTCTCGAGTGCTTTTTTAATCAATTCTTTTTCGTGTTCTTCTAGTGATAAAGGTTCTTCAATGTCAACTACTTCATGTTGATGTGAAGTGTGTTCCTGTGATTTTACAATTATATTATTTCCATTTTGATTTTGATAAGGTTGAATAGCGGTTGAAGACGGAGAGGCCACAACAGGTAGAAAACTGCTTGATGGCATTTGGTTTTCTTGCATTTGATTTTTTTCAAAATCGGGAAGTTTTATGTGTGGGTTGTTTTCTAAAATGGAAAAAATAATTTTTTTTAACTGTAAAATTTCATTTTTAAATTCAAATAAAACTTTATATAAAATTTCTCTTTCGTTACCGATGGTTGAAAAATCTGATATGATTCCTTTGGTTTTGTATGAATCATAATTGGGAAGATATTGTTTGAGAATTTCAGGAGAAATTTCCCGGGTATGTTCAATGATAGAGATTTGCTCCACCACATTTTTCAATTGTCTTATATTTCCGGGCCAACGATAACTTTTTAACACTTCTATAGCTTCCGGAGTAAGTTCTATAGGTGGCATTCTGTATTTTGCACTAAAATCGGAAGCAAATTTTTTAAAAAGCAATAAAATATCATCTCCTCTTTCTCTCAAAGGGGGAAGGTAAATCGGCACAGTATTTAGACGGAAATAGAGATCTTCTCTGAATTTTCCTTCCTGAATGGCTTGCAAAAGATCTCTGTTTGTAGCGGCAACTACTCTTACATTGGTTTTTTGCACCTTCGAAGACCCTACTCTGATAAATTCACCGGTTTCTAAAACTCTAAGCAAACGAACCTGTGTTTCCAAAGGTAATTCAGCAACTTCATCCAAAAAAATTGTTCCTCCGTCTGCTACTTCAAAATATCCTTTTCTGGAATCATAGGCGCCTGTAAAAGATCCTTTCTCGTGTCCAAACAATTCGGAGTCAATGGTTCCTTCCGGTATTGCGCCACAGTTAACCGCAATATATTTGGAATGCTTTCTTGGGCTTAAGTAATGAATGATTTGAGGCATGATTTCTTTTCCGGTACCACTTTCACCGGTTATCAATACACTCAAGTCCGTGGGGGCAACCTGTGCTGCAATTTCCAACGCCCTGTTTAATTTAGGGTCGTTGCCAATGATGCCGAACCTTTGTTTAATGCTTTGTAAATCCATTTATTCTACAATTTCTCCAATCAATGTGGCACTTGTACATTCTTTGACTTTTACATTTATATAATCTCCGGGTTTTAATCCCGGTTTTTTGTCAAATACTATCACAGTGTTTTGTGAATTACGACCTGAATATTGTTCGGGTGACCGTTTTGACACACCCTCAATCAATACCTCGAAAACTTGACCGATTACTTCTTGATTTCTTAGCAAAGAATGTTGTTGCTGAAGGGCGATTATTTCATTTAATCGACGGGTTTTTATTTCATCGGGCACATCATCTTTAAATTTTTTTTGTGCCGGTGTATTGGGCCTTTCGGAATACTTAAACATATAAGCATAATGAAACTTTACTTTTTCCATTACTTCCAAAGTTTCTTCATGGTCTTGTTCGGTTTCGCTGCAAAATCCTGCAATGATATCTGTAGAGATGGCACAATCGGGAATCACTGATTTAATTTCATCAATTTTGTTTAAATACCATTCTTTGCTATAACCCCTGTTCATCATTTCTAAAATCCTTGAACTTCCCGATTGGAGAGGCAAATGAATGTATTTGCAGATATTGGGATATTTGGCCATTGTCTCAATAACATCCCGTGTAATATCTTTTGGATGGGAGGTTGAAAACCTAACTCTGAGATCGGGTGAGACGGATGCCACCATGGCCAGGAGCTGGGCAAAATTTACCGCTTTCGATTGCTCTTCCGGACTAAGTTTATAAAATTCCTTTTTCGGCCCGCCTCCAAACCACAAATAAGAATCTACATTTTGTCCAAGCAGGGTCACTTCTTTATAGCCCTGATGCACAAGGTCTTCAACTTCTTTCAGGATGCTTTCAGGGTCCCGGCTGCGTTCACGTCCTCTTGTAAATGGCACTACACAAAAAGTGCACATATTGTCACAACCACGCATAATAGAAATAAATGCCGAAACGCCGTTTGTATTTAACCTTACGGGTGAGATATCTGCATAGGTTTCTTCTTTGGATAAAATTACATTGACGGCTTTTTTGCCATCTTCTGTTTCTTCCAGCAATGAAGGCAAATCACGGTAAGCATCGGGACCCACGACCAGATCTACCAATTTCTCTTCTTCTAAAAACTTTTCTTTTAACCGCTCTGCCATGCATCCTAATACTCCAATTTTCACTCCTGCATTTTTCTTTTTGATAGCATGAAATTGTTGTAGTCGGTTCCTTACAGTTTGTTCAGCTTTTTCACGGATCGAGCAGGTATTGATTAAAATCAAATCTGCTGTGTGAAGGTCTGAAGTTGTACCATATCCGGCTTCGTATAAAATAGAAGCTACAATCTCGCTGTCAGAAAAATTCATTTGACAGCCATAGCTTTCAATATAAACTTTTTTCGAAACTGGCGCGTTTTGATTTAACAAAGTAACTTGTCCTTGTTTGGATTCGTCAATAGTTTTTTGAGTTATCATGTTTATTTGACTATTTTTTGCAAAGTTAAATAATGTGTGTCAAACTGTCATATTTTTCGCCCTTTTTTTCATAATTTTAAGATTTTTCAAAAGTTTTGTTTTCTTTGCACCGATAAATAGTATATGCCAAAAAATTTAGTCATAGTTGAGTCTCCGGCCAAGGGTAAAACTATAGAAGGTTTTCTGGGCAAAGAATACACTGTTAAAAGCAGTTTCGGACATATAAGAGATTTGCCCGAAAAATCCCTGGCTATTGACATAGAACATAACTACCAACCTAAATATGTTATACCACCGGACAAGAAAAAAATTGTAAAAGAATTGGAAAAGGCGGTGGCCGAATCTGAAGTCATTTGGTTGGCAACCGATGAAGACCGAGAAGGAGAGGCCATTTCATGGCATTTAAAAGAAGCCCTTAAAATTCCTGATGAAAAATACAAACGAATAGTTTTCCATGAGATTACCAAAGATGCCATTGTTCAAGCCATTAAAAATCCAAGGAAAATAGACATGCATCTTGTCAATGCCCAACAAGCCCGTAGAGTCATTGACCGTTTGGTTGGATATGAAATGTCTCCCGTATTGTGGAAAAAAGTCAAGCCGGCTTTGAGTGCAGGGCGTGTACAATCCGTAGCCGTAAGATTGATAGTTGAAAGGGAAAGGGAAATTGAAAATTTTGCCGAGAAGGATTATTTTAAAGTAACAGGTTATTTTGAAACACCTTCCGGTGATTCTTTCAAAGCCGAATTGGATAAAAGGTTTGATAATGAACAAGAGGCCCTTGAATTTTTAAAAGCATGTCAAAACAATACATTTAAAATACTCAATGTTGAGACAAAACCGGCTAAGCGTTCGCCCGCTCCTCCTTTTACAACATCAACACTCCAGCAAGAAGCTTCCAGAAAACTTGGTTTCTCCGTAGCACAAACCATGATGATTGCCCAGCGCTTATATGAGGCCGGTAAAATTACATACATGCGTACCGACTCGGTGAATTTATCGGATTTGGCAATAAATACGGCTAAAAACGAGATTATTAAACTTTTTGGTAAAGAATATTCCAAGCCAAGGCGTTATCAAACAAAAAATAAATCGGCTCAAGAAGCCCATGAAGCCATCAGGCCAACATATATTCAACAATCGTCCATCAAAGGGAACGATCAAGAGGTTAAACTTTATGATTTAATATGGAAAAGGACATTAGCATCACAAATGGCCGATGCCGAATTGGAAAGAACATTAATCTACGTGTCGACTCCATTTGAAGAGTTAAAATTTGTGGCCAAAGGTGAGGTTATTCTTTTTGACGGATTCCTGAAAGTGTATGTAGAGTCGGATGATCACGATCAAGAGGAGGATTCATTGGAACTCCTGCCAAAAATTAAAGCCGGAGAAATTGTAACAGTCAAAAAAATCGACGCCATACAAAGGTTTTATCAACATCCTCCTCGCTATACCGAGGCAAGTTTAGTTAAGAAGTTGGAAGAACTTGGCATTGGCCGTCCATCGACTTATGCACCCACGATATCTACTATTATCAAGAGAGGTTATGTTGTAAAAGAATCAAGAGAAGGGCACGAAAGAAAATATAAAGTAATTTCTCTGGAGAATCAAAAAATCATCGATTCACTTAAAAGTGAAATTACAGGACGTGAGAAAAATAAATTGTTTCCAACTGATATAGGCAAAGTAGTCAATGATTTTTTGATGGAATATTTTCCTGAAATTATGGATTATGGCTTTACTGCCCAAATAGAAAAGGAATTTGACATTATTGCAGAGGGTAAAATGGAATGGACCGAAATGGTCGACCGCTTTTATAAATCTTTTCACAAAGAAGTAGAAAAAACATTAGAAACAGCACAAAAAACAACAGGTGAAAGATTATTAGGCAAGGATCCCAAAACCGGACGAAACGTATATGTGAAGATTGGCCGTTATGGTCCAATGATACAAATGGGCGAGGCCACCGATGATGACAAGCCTTTGTTTGCATCATTGCCCAAAGGGGTAAGCATGGATGATGTCACTTTGGAAGATGCGTTGAAGTGGCTCAGTTTTCCCAAACATCTCGGTGAGTTCGAAAAGAAAGAAGTGTTGATCAACCGCGGAAAGTTTGGTCCTTATATAAAATGGGGCAATGAGTTTATTTCTTTGAAAACTGTAGAGCGTTGGGAAGAACTGACCCTCGAAAAAGCAATAAAAATTATTCAAGAAAATCAATCAAAAACATCATCCAATGTAATCATCGAATTTCCCGAACATGATATAAAGGTATTGAAAGGTCGCTATGGCCCTTATATAAAAAAAGGTAAAAAGAATTATAAACTTCCTAAAGAATACCAACAAGATCCTTCAAAATTGACTTTGGAGGATTGCTTGAAAATAATACAACCTGATAAGTAATTCCTATGGAATTAAAAGAATTTTTTCAACCGGCCGGTATCACACTTCAAAGATCCATATACGGTCAATTATATAATACATTGTTTATCAACAAAGATTCACAAGATTTTGATTTTTATGCCGATTACGATTTGGCCATTATAGGAATACAAGATTTGCGTGAATCACGTTATCCCGGCGGGGACTCCAATGTTCAAGAAATACGTAAGGAATTTTACAGGTTGCACGATCATGGTTTCAATTTGAAAGTGGCTGATTTTGGTAATTTAATTACCGGCAAAGATTTATCCGACACCCTGTTTGCCATTAAAATCATCACTACCACACTGGTTCAAAAAGGGGTGATACCTGTATTTATTGGTGGAGGGCAACATTTTACTTATCCTATTTATGCTGCCATCAGTGAATTGACACAACTGACAAATTTATTGGTCATAGATGCCATGTTTGACATTGGAAATGAAGCCGATGAAAACTTAAACAGCAGTAACTTTCTGTCAAAAATTATCACCCATCAACCTTCGTCATTGTTTAATTATACCAATTTAGGGTATCAAACATATATGGTCAGCAGTGAGGAATTGGAATTGATGGAAAAATTAAATTTTGATTACATAAGGGTAGGGTTACTAAGACAGAATTTTGCAGATATAGAACCATACATCCGAAGTGCAGAAATTGTTTCAGTCGATCCACTGTCTATTAGAAACAGTGATTTTCAAAGCAGCCAACAATCGCCCCATGGATTGCATGGTGAAGAGTTTTGTCAACTAATGTTATTCACCGGACTTTCGGATAATTTAAAAGTATTGGGATTTTTTGAAACTCATAACGAACAAAATTGTCCCCAAAACAACCGCTTGTTGGCTCATGGATTATGGCATGTATTGTTAGGGCTAAAAAATAAAATAAAAGAAAAACCATATCAAAACCGCAAGAATTTTCAAAAATATCTTGTGTGTTTTGATATAGGCGAGTTGGTATTTTACAAAAACAAACATTCCGAGAAATGGTGGATGGAAGTAAAATATCCCGATAAAAATGAAGAAATCGGAAATAAAACCCTCTTAATTCCTTGCTCTGAAAGTGATTATTTAATGGCTTTAAATCACGAGATTCCACCTCGCTGGTTGAAATTTTATAACAAAATCATTTAACAATTTTTGAAAAATAAAATGTTTTTTTTAAATTAGCACCTTGTAAAAAAAGAAAATTATGTTGAAAAAATTATTTCTTTTCTTTTCCGGCGTAGGTTTTTGTGTGGTTTTATTCGGACAGCAAGATCCACAATGGACTCAAAACATGTTTAATAAATTCGGAGTAAATCCCGGTGTTGCCGGTTCTAATGGGATTGGAAATATATGTGGCACATTTTTGTTCCGTGAACAAAACATGAGTTTTGCAGGAAATCCTCAAACTTTTATGTTTAGTGGCCACGGGGGTTTTCGAATTGCAACTGTTCAGTTTGGAACGGGATTGAACGTATACCAGGACCAATTGGGCGCTGAAAAAACAACCAATGCACGTTTGGCATTGGCATATCATAGAGGCCTATGGGGAGGAGATTTGGGTGTTGGTCTTGAAGGCGGCATAATGAGTAAGCGTCTTACGGCTGATTGGATTTCGATAGATCCTTATTACCAGGACCCTTCCATTCCTGATAATTCCACTGCCAAAACATCTTTTGATATGAATTTCGGAGTGTTTTTCAAAAGGGAAGATTTGTTTGTGGGTTTGTCCGTATTACATTTGGTGGCTCCTAAATTCAATGTTTCGGGTACCGCCGGAGTCACAGCACCCGGGGCAGTAGATTGGAACTTGAATTATGCCGTAAGGAATCACTTTTATATAATGGCCGGATATAACATTCAATTATCCAATCCTGACTTGGAATTAAGACCGATGATTTTTGCCAAAAGCGATCCTGCCACTCCTCAGTTGGATTTAAATATGAATCTATGGTATAAAAAGCAACTTTGGGGTGGTTTATCCTACCGTTTACAGGATGCTCTTGCAATTTTGATTGGCTCTGACCTCGGCATAGCATCAAAATCCCTTGAAAATCTTAAAATAGGGGTTTCATATGATTTGACAATGTCTCAGTTGAGAAGATACAGTAATGGGTCTGTTGAATTTATGCTCAATTATTGCTATAAATTATACAAAGAACCCAAATTGCAACGTTATAAAAGTGTAAGATTTTTATAAATATGAAACATTTTAAAAGCAAATATCGTAAAAGCGAAACCCGGCAATACAATATTTTAATATATTTGCCGTTTCTATAATGAGAAAGAGGAGGTTAATATGAAAAAGATCATACCCATAAGCATTTTATCCTTTGGATTATTTGCTTGTTCAAAAGACACCGGAGAATTAATCGGTGTGCAAGGCCGCGAACCATGGTATCAGCCCGATCCCTACGGTATGTTATATATTCCGATGGGAAGCTACAACATGGGACAAAGTGACCAGGATGTGCCCTATTCATTGACTGCCCCTCAAAAAACCGTTTCGGTCCAAGCATTTTATATTGACCAGACAGAAATAACAAATAACGAATACCGTCAATTTGTTTATTGGGTCAGAGATTCAATTGCCAGAAGAATCTTGGGAGAAGAGGTCAGCGAAGAAGATTTCTTGATAAGCGAAAACGATTTTGGTGAAGAGATTGATCCGCCTTTTATAAATTGGTATTCGAAAATCAGATGGGATGATCAAGAGGTGAGAGAAGCCACAGAACAAATGTTTTATCCCGAATCCGAAAGATTCTATCGTCGCCGTGAATTCGACACTCGTAAATTGAATTATGAATATTATTGGATCGATCTTAAATCGGCTGCGTTGAGAGTGAACCGTCCCCAGGGTTTAAAAGACAGATCTGTTTTTATCAAAAAAGATGTTATAAATGTATATCCCGATACATTGGCCTGGATACATGATTTCACCTACTCTTTTAATGAGCCAATGACTCAAAACTATTTCTGGCATCCTGCTTACGATGACTATCCGGTGGTGGGTGTCAGCTGGAAACAAGCTCGTGCATTTTGTATATGGAGAACACAGTTGCTTAGTTCATTTCTCATCAACATGGGCTCAATCCTTGTCAATGATTTTAGGTTGCCTACTGAAAGCGAATGGGAATGGGCCGCAAGAGGTGGTCTTGATTTAAGCCCTTATCCTTGGGGTGGTCCTTACATCAGAAACAGCCGGGGATGTTTCCTTGGTAACTTTAAACCATTGCGTGGGAATTATATCGATGATGGAGGTTTTCACACCGTTGGGGCATTCTCTTATAATCCCAATGATTATGGTTTGTATTGTATGGCCGGAAATGCTGCCGAATGGACAAGCAATGCTTTTGATGAATCGGCTTATAACTTTGCACATGATTTGAACATGGATTATCAATATGATGCCAAAGATGAAGATCCTCCTGCATTGAAAAGAAAAGTCCTGAGAGGTGGTTCCTGGAAGGATGTTGCATATTACCTTCAAGTGGGTACCCGCACCTACGAATATCAAGATACTGCAAAATGTTATATCGGGTTTAGATGTGTTATGACATTCCTTGGCCGGGATAAAGCTGATTACAATTAAAAAATTAAATAAAACCGGAAATATAAATGTTTAACAATTAAATTTTAAAGTTATGGGATTCGCTGAATTTTTATTTCAAACAAAAAAGGGGAAGAAAATTATGGGTATGCTCTATGGATGGGGAGCATCTGTTGTTATCGTAGGAGCGTTGTTTAAGATACAGCACTGGCCCGGTGCAGGAGTTATGCTTACCGTGGGATTGTTAACTGAAGCTGTAATATTCTTTTTCTCTGCATTTGAGCCACCTCACATGGATGTAGATTGGTCTCTTGTATACCCTGAATTAGCAGGGATGCATGATGAAGATGGCGGACACAAAAAGAAAAAAGAAAAACCAAAGTCACTTACACAAGAGTTGGATAAAGCCCTTGAAGAAGCGAAAATTGGACCGGAATTACTTGAAAGCTTAAGAGAAGGACTGGTTAAATTAAGTGAAAATGCTCAAAAACTTTCCGATATTTCGGATGCAAGTGTCGCTACAAATGAATATACTCATTCTTTAAAGGATGCCAGTGTAAAAGTATCTGCATTGGCAGAAACGTATCAAAAAGCATCTCAAGCATTAACAGGTTTGACAGAAGCACAAGAGTCAGGAGCCGAGACAGGTCAGCATTTGCAATCGTTGGCCAAAAATCTTGCATCGTTGAATGCTATTTATGAATTACAATTGCAAGGAGCCAACGAACATCTTAAAATTACGACGAATCTTTATGCCGGTATGGCCGAACTCATGACCAACTTGAACGAATCTATTGAAGATACAAAACGTTATAAAGAAAATATTGCCGAATTAAGCAAAAACTTGCAAGCATTGAATACTATCTATGGCAATATGTTGAGTGCAATGACAATCAACAGACAATAAAAATTGTAAATTAAGTTTATTTATTAATTAAAAAAGAGGAAAACAATGGGAGGAGGTAAATTACCACCACGACAGAAGATGATCGGGATGATGTACTTGGTGTTGACGGCGCTTTTGGCGTTGAACGTTTCCAAGTCAATCCTAGATGCTTTTGTGATTATCAATAATGGTTTGGAAAGAACCAAAACTAATTTTGCCGATAAAAATGCTTCCGATTACGCTGCATTTGAAAGAGCATATAATGAAAACAAAACCAAAGTTGGCCCCTACTACCAAAAAGCCCAAACCATAAAGAAATTGGCAGATGATATTGTTTCTTACATTGACAAAATGAAGGTGGAAATTATCAAGCAAACCGAAGGAATTCCGGAAAATAAAATTATCGGAAAAGACCAGTTTGGACGCGATACCATCATTGATATGAAGTGGATTAATGCAAAAGATAATTATGACGTTCCTACGCATGTTTTGATTGGCGATGATCCTGCCAAACCCAAATCCGGAGAATTAACTGCCAATGCGCTTAGAAAGAAACTCGAAGATTTTAAGAATCAAGCACTTCAAATATTAGGCAATGACCCCGGTGCCAAAGCCATTGTGGCTGCCATTAATCAAACATATGATTTTTCTGATAAAAGAGATGCAAGTGGCACACTACATAATTGGGAAAGTTATTATTTTGATCATGTGCCTTTGGCTGCCACCGTTTCTATTCTTACAAAAATGCAAACCGATGTCCGAAATACAGAATCTGACATTGTAAAGTATTTGTTGAGTTCTGTCGATGCCAGCTCATTTAAATTTAATAAATTGGCTCCTGCGGTCATTGCAAATTCAAATTATGTTTTATTGGGTGATACATTTAGGGCTGAGGTGTTTCTTGCTGCCTTTGATACTACTCAATCTCCTCTTATTTATGTCGGATCTGAAATTGATACGACCAACCCTGCAGATTTAAAAATGAAAGGTGAATTTGATTCACTTCCCATTACGCCTGACGGTAAAGGTTTATTAAAATTGGCTGCCAAAAGTGAAGGCGAATATACTTATAAAGGGATTATTCATTTTAAAGCTCCCGGAGGAAAAATCTTGAAATTCCCCTGGAAAACTACCTTCCAGGTGGCAAAACCTGCCGCAACGATTGCTGCTACCAAAATGAATGTTTTTTATATTGGTGTTGACAATCCGGTGTCAATTTCTGCACCCGGTGTACCTGCCGATAAGTTAAAACCAAGCATATCCGGTGGCGGAGGTTCCATTTCGAAGAAAGGAAATGAATGGATAGTTCGAGTGAAACAACCGGGAACGTGTAGAGTCATTGTAAATGCAGATGTTCAAGGAGGAACAAAAAAAATGGGTGAAATGGAATTCAGAGTGAAAAGAATTCCAAATCCGGTTCCTTATGTTGGAGGTAAAACAGGTTCAGATAATATTTCTCTCGCACAGTTAAAAGCAACTTCAGGAATTATTGCTAAAATGGAAAACTTTGATTTTGAAGTGTCTGTTACCGTCAATTCATTTCTGTTTTCTACTGTGGTGAACGGTGTATTGATTGAGGAACCGGTAACCGGTAACCGTTTTAATAGTAAAGTAGAAAGTTTGATAAACCAGGCCAAAAAAAATCAAAAGGTATATTTTGAAAAAATTATGGTAAGAATGCCTGATGGCACCGTGCGCGAATTGCCTCCAATTAGTTTAAAAATACAATAGATAAAATTTTTAGTTATGAAAATACTCAAACAAACAACATTCAGGTATGCATTGGTTCTCTTGACTTTAGTATCCGGAACCTTTTCATACACACAAAATACTCCGAACATACTAGATGGTGTGTATGTAAAAGAACATACACCGACCAGAAAGGTAATTTCTTATCCACATCTACGTGAGGCAGATGTTATGTGGGCAATGAGGGTGTGGCGTGTGTTGGATATGAAAGAAAAAATGAACCACCCTCTGTATTATCCCATTGAACCTATCAACAATCGAAAAAGTTTGTTTGATGTAATTAAAATTGGAATAGAAGAAGGCACCATAACGGCTTATGGTAATCCTGCCATTGATGATGAATTTAAAACGCCTTTGACAAAAGCAGAAGCCAAAGCCCTGCTCGCCGAATATCAAAAAATTTTCAGAGAAGATCTTAATACAGGGGAACTATTTGAAGATTCCACTTTGGTGGAAGTTACTTCTCGTGACATAAAAAGATATTGGATAAAAGAGGACTGGTTTTTCGACAAACAAAGGTCAGTTTTGGATGTCAGAATCATTGGCATTGCTCCTCTTCGTGAAAAGTTGGAAGATGATGGGGTAACGGTCAGAGGTTATCTTCCTATGTTTTGGATATATTTTCCCGAAGCAAGATATGTATTTGCCAATTATGATGTGTTTAACCGCTTTAACGACGCTGAGAGACGAACTTTTGAAGATATTTTCTGGAAAAGAATTTTTAGCAGTTATATTCGTAAAGTTTCAAATGTTTACGAAAGGTATTTTGTCAGTTATTTGACTCCATGGGAGCAAATGCTAGAATCGGAGAAAGTGAAAGAAGATATTTTTGTGTTTGAGCATGATTTGTGGGAGTTTTAAGATTCTACCCATTTTTTTAAGTAAAGAAAATTTTCAGTCAGGCCACCATTTTTCACAATGGTGGCTTTTTTTATCATTTCGCTCTCCGCTTTCAACAATTCATTTAAAACAAATTGAATAAACATTTGTCCGAAATGCTCGCTAGCATCAACCGGCAACTCACAAGGAAGATTGTCTACAGCCATGACCGGAATGGTATCTTCAGAGTATGTATCTTCTTCTTTCAATGTATATTTATTCACGAAATAGTAGGGCGAGGAAATACTGCTTGCCCTGATGGTAGTTGCCACAGGTCCATTGATATCGCAACTGATATCTCCGATAATTTCCAGCATCATTGAAGGATGTTTTACCATGTGGGCCGGAAGTATATAAGGGGATTTTGAATCCCAATAATGTCCTGCAATCCAAAAATTTGCGGAAGATGCATATTTTAAGAAATCACTTTCGTAATCAACATTATTGCCATTTTTATAAAACTCTGTTTTATTAAAACTTTTTCCGTCCTTTCTTCTAAAATATTCGGTAACTTCAAGTTGGGTGTATACATTGTCAGAAAAATGATTTTTTAAGAATTGTAAAGGAGTTACTTTTTTAAATGACAGGGCTTGTAAAATATCTTCTACGCCATGGGCTACTTTCCCGCCACCGGTGAGTATCACTTTCAAAGGTTTCCTAAAAGTGACATTTTTTAGTTGATCCAATACTTCTGTCTTATCTTTTAATTGATAAGCACGTTTTAAAGTATATTGTTTATGAACAATTCCAAATGTGAAAAATGTATTATATGCACCTACAAAACCTGCAAAATATCCGAAACCAATGACGCGTTTGTTGTTTTTTTTCATCAATTCCCAATCTATCAATGTAATGTTTTTTTCAATGATAGCTTTGAGAAGGGGTTTATTGTACTCTTGCATTTTTATGGTGTGGGAAAAGAAAATATAAGTTTTATCCGGGATCAACATAGATATAGGAACCTCCTTGACACCCAAGATGATATCACAATGCCTTAAGTCGTCAACCAAAGGTATTCCTTCTTTGGCATATTCTTCGTCTTTAATTCGACGCACATTGCTTTTTTGGACATAAATTTCCACACCCGGATAGTTGTCTACTATCCATCTGCATTGCTTGGGCGTAAGAGGAACTCTTTCGTCCACCGGAATTTTCCCTTCTTTTATGATACCGATTTTCATTCTATTTTCAGTTTTTTTCTTAGAATCGCTGCAAAAATAAATTTTCATTTTTTATACACCAAAAGCATGAAAAAAGTATTAAAGAAAAATAGAAAAGAGTTGTCATATTTTAATCCGTTGCAAAATAATTTTACGATTTCATTTAAAAAAATTGATTGTCGGTTCTAAAAAAGGAACAAAAACTGACAAAATTGCATAAAAAATAGATGGTATGATTTTTTCAATTAAATTTGCAAAACGTTCTTAAAAATATGGGGCCGACCGGTTTTGACAGCAAGACCGTTTCGGATTGCCAGCACGCCGGGCTTTGTATGTTTAGCTCGTTAAAACAAACATACAAACATAACTGGCGAAGAAACTTTCGCTCTCGCTGCCTAATTTTTAAGGCCATAGTGGGCGAAGTACAGTAGCCCAAGCGAGTGCCGTTGTAAAGGTCTTGGCTACACGGATCTTTCTAAAACGGCATCATTGAGATGTAGCAGGCAATTGGGTAGTTATCGCCCAATTTGTCTTATCAAATGATAACTAGGTCCGGAGTAAGATTGCCATTGGTCGTCTCCGGAACCGAATACCAAACAATGGCTAAGCGTGTAGCGGGCAATCCGGGACCTTGTTTGGACGAGGGTTCGACTCCCTCCGGCTCCACAAGCTTATGTTATGCAAAAACCATTTCTACAATTCTTAGGTGCAGCTGAAACAGTTACAGGTTCAAAGTTTCTTTTATCATTTCCTGAATCGAGAATTTTGATAGATTGCGGTCTATTTCAAGGTGTTAAAAAACTTCGAAATTTAAATTGGCTTGTTCCTCCTGTTGATCTATCAACGATACAATACATAATCATCACGCATGCTCACTTGGATCATGTTGGAATGATTCCCAGATGGGTGATGCAAGGGTTTGCCGGTAAGATATTTATGACCGGACCAACAGAAGAATTAGCCAAAATCGTATTGGAAGATAGTGCCAAGATTCAAATGGAAGAAGCCGAGCATATCAATAAAATCGGATATTCCAAACACAAACCTGCCCTTCCGCTCTATGATCTCAAAGACGTAAAGTATTCTTATCAATATTTTCATGTGGTTTCAATTGATAAATGGATTACTTTATCACCCGGCCTGAGATTTAGGTATCGCTATGCCGGACATATTTTGGGGGCATGTTGGGTTGAAATCGATTACCATGGTGAAACCTTTATCTTTTCCGGAGATTTGGGCAGATATAACAACAATCTGATGTATTCTCCGGTATCACCTGATAGTTGTGATGTTTTGGTGATGGAATCCACTTATGGCAATAAACAACATCCACCGTTGAAATCAGCCGAAAAAAAATTACTGCACCTAATCAACCAAACATATCAACGTGAAGGCAATGTCATAATACCCAGTTTTGCCGTTGAACGCACTCAGGATCTCATGTATATTTTATGGAAAGCTCAAAAAGAAAAAAAGATACCCCCTGTGCCTTTGATAATGGATAGTCCCATGGGTAAAAGCGCAATGGATGTATTTATAAATTTTCCGGAATGGCACAAACTTGATTTAAAATTGTGCCGTGAAATTTGCCAAACGTTTGAAATAGTGGGAGATATAAGGGACACATACAGAATAATGGATGATCCTCGTCCTAAAATCGTGATTGCCGGAAGCGGTATGATTACCGGAGGACGTGTTTTATTTTATTTGCAAAGATATATAGAACAAAAAAACAATACAGTAATATTGGTTGGCTATCAAGCAGAGGGAACACGAGGGAGAAGATTGTTGGAAGGAGAAAAGCAATTGAAAATTTTTGATCAATACTATCAGGTAAATGCCAAAGTATATCAATTGGATGGCTTGTCGGCACATGCAGATTCAACCGAATTAATGAAATGGTTGGCAGGAATCAAACAAAAACCGAAAAAAATATTTTTGGTGCATGGAGAAACAGGTCCCTTGGATGCCCTGCGACAAAAAATTGAAGAAAAATGGCCGGACATTGATGTAGAAATCCCTTCATTGTTTTCGACATACCCGCTCAATTATTAACGGAAATGTTTCAGAATAGAAATTAATTGACTTTTATATCCCCAACCAAACAAAATCAAATGTACCAACAATGGATAAATTTGATAAACCAGCATTCTATCGTTGAAGTATTTGTCGGGATATTCTTTTAATTCAAAATATTGGTTAAAGAATTGGTTGTCAAAACCGCCGAATAACTTTGCCATGGCTAAATCAACCTCATAATGACCATAATAACTTGCCGGATCGATCAAATATGCTTGTTTGTTTGAAAAATGTATATTTCCATACCATAAATCACCATGCAAAAGAGATGATGCACATTTTTGAGGTAATAAATCGGGAATAGTTTTTTCCATTAAGTTATTCCACAATTTAACTTCTTCTTTATCAAAATATCCCATTTCAAAAGATTGTTTTAACAGAGGACGAATACGGTAATCGAGATAAAACTCCGTCCAATTGTCGCTAAAAACATTATGTTGAGAAATACTGCCTATGAAATTATTTCTATGCCAACCAAATAAATTGTCTTTATGTGTGACAGAATGAAGTTTGGCCACAATGTGGGCAGCGATAGCCATTTCGTTTTGAAAACGCGTGTCCGGCAAATATTCCATCACAAGATAAGATATGCCATGAATACATCCCTGGCAATATGGCTCAGGTGCAGGAATGCCGTAATTGAGAAATATTTCAAGATTTTCTTTTTCACATAGATGATTTTCATCGCAAATTGATTTTGTTTTGATAAAAAAATTCCCTGCATCTGTGGCTGCCAAATAAGCGTCGTTAATACACCCTCCGCCAATAGATTTTATTTTGACAGGTTCGTTGTTTTTGATAAGTTTATGCTTAAGCAAAATATCTTTTATGAAATGCATATGATCTACTTATTGTTAAATTATAAAGCAAAATAAAATGAATTTGAATCAAATTCATTGGAAAATAAGATGATTTCATCACATAAAATTAACTTTATTCCAAGTTCTTGCAAAATAGTCATGTCATGACCGGACTTTGCAGAAATTTACCATTTAACAAACAAGAGCAGGTTATTAACAATACGTAGGTAAAATTGAATTCATGGTTGTTGAAAACTTGTTGGTAAAGTGTTGATAAGTTGTTGAAATGTCTTTAAATTTGCATAAATAACAAAATTAAAATGAGATATTGCTTAGGAATATTGTTGGGTTTCATGATCATGGTTGTTCATTCGCAGCCGTCTGAATTTAGGATAACACGTCAGCAATATATTGAAATGTATAAAGAACTGGCAATAAAAGAAATGTTGAGAACAGGAATACCGGCCAGCATCACTATGGCTCAGGCAATTTTGGAATCCGGTGATGGAAACAGTCCATTGGCTCGATATGCCAACAATCATTTCGGAATCAAATGTCACAATGATTGGACAGGAGAAACCATGCATATTGACGATGATGAAAAAAACGAGTGTTTTCGTAAATACAAAGATCCCTACGAATCGTTTATTGATCACTCAGAATTTTTACGCAACCGCCAACGCTATGCATTTTTGTTTGAATATTCTGTCACTGACTACAAGGCATGGGCAAAAGGGTTGAAACAAGCCGGATATGCTACAAATCCGAAATATGACGAATTGTTGATACGTATCATTGAAAACCACAAACTTTATGAGTTGGATAACTTTGCCAAGATACCTCCTAAAATCAATAAAAAACAAGATTTGCATCAAGAGATTGATTTGTCTTATGTTCAAGTGAAGGTTTCGGACAATAAAATTAAATACATTTTTGCCAAAAAAGGCCAAACACCAAAAGATATAGCCCGAAAAATGAATATGGGTGTATGGCAAATTCTAAAATATAATGACATAAATAAAAATCATGTATTCGAAGAAAATGAAATCGTTTATTTACAACCCAAACGGGCTAAGTATAAAAAAGCAAAGGAACACCTTGTTAAACAAGGGGAAACAATGTGGGATATTTCTCAAAAATACGGCATAAAATTGAAAAAACTTTATAAAATCAATCGAATGATTCCGGGTACCAATCCCAAACCGGGACAAATTATTATGCTTCATTAAGTTCTAACCGAATAAAAAAATAAGGTTAATTTTTTATTTGTTTCAGGGACATCCGTTGATGCAAGTAAATAAAAATCCGTTTTTGATAAAGCAATATTTTCAACGATAATAACCCTATTGTACTAAAAAATCCTATTTTAAATTTTATATAAAACCATATTTGCTTTTTTACTATCTTGCATCTGATTTTGAATATAATTTGCAATTAAAAATTAATGATTAATATTTATTCATTGGCATTTGAATTTTTTAACTTCGCAAACAAGAATTAGATATATGTGGCAAAAAAAAATTTTCATTGTTTTATTGATTTTGCAGGGTGTGGCAATATTTGGCCAACACCAGGTTACATTATTGAATGGAAAAATCATTGAGGGGAGGATAGATTCAATTACTCCAACAGAGATAAAAATGTATACTATTAAAAAATCTTCAAAACCTCTTTATATTGAACGTTACCGGGCCTTTTCTGTAAATCTGAACGGACAAGATTCGGTAATTTACATACAAGATTCTTTGTATGGCAATACTTTAAGTGCGGAACAAATGCAATTTTTTGTCTGGGGCGAACAAGATGCCATGAATGGATATAAGCCCTTTGTATCCTCCTCAATTGGTTTTGCTCTTGGTGCTGCCGCAGGTTATTTTATGGTGCATGAACAAGTATTTTTACCGGTGGTTGTACCTGTTCTATATGTTCCACTACAGTTGATTCCCAAAGTGAAAGTCAATAAAAAATACGTGAGGGATCTATCTTATTTATATCAGGAGGATTATTTGTTTGGTTATGAGCGAGTAGCACGTAACCGTAAAGTGCAAAGATCTTTTTGGTATTCAATGGCCGGATTGGTTGCGGGTTTTGTCATCACCTCGGTTGCTCAATGACGTTCTGCAATTAGGATATTTGATCGTTTGAATTTCGCAATGATTGCCAATCATTGATTTATAATCTCATTGACTGTTAATTGTTTCGAAATCAATAAACAATTTTGATTGTTTTGGCTTGGTTGACTTTGGCGTCTATTTTTATTTCGGTATTGTTCATTTCAATCGAACAGGTGTTGGGCGGACTTCCTCCTTCGTTTTCAGCAAGTACGGAAAGGAAATTGTCGCCTTTTTGTAATATTATGGCAAATTGTTCCCCATTTTTGGTTAATCTATAATGATCTAAAATTTTATCATTGTTGAAATGCACTGTCACTATATCCCCATCTTCTGCAGCATGATCCCAAATTTTAAAAATTTGATAATAGTCGTTTACTTTTATTGTTTTCACTATATCCATAAGTGCTGTGGAAATGGGTTTTCCCGGAAAATCGATACGTTCGGTCAATGTATTACTCCATTGACCGTATTCACTCACAATGTTCCATGAAACAACTATGTTGGTCAAATTTGCAATAGTGGATGAATCGTTGCTCCAATAGCAAAAAACGAAAGATACCTTTTCGTTGTCAATGATAACTAGGGGGTCATCAATTTTGTATGATCGGTTGGATCTAACATTGTATTCGATACCCTGTGCATGATAAAAAGTGACCTCATCGAGGGAGATAGCATAGAAACAATCCTTTCCTCTGTCAATTTGAAACTCAAAACGGATAGCGCCTCCATAACCTTCGTTTTTGCAAAATGTATCCGGTAAAAAGGCATAATTGGGTTGACTTATTTTCATTTTTTTGCATCCGCGGTATTCAATCTCAAGTTCTTGTTGTTTCTTGCTACAAGATGCCAATGTCAACAATAGTATTAAAACAGTCAATAAAACATTTTTCATAGTCATTTGGGTTTATAAATTAGGCGTATAGCCATAGATCTTTCTGTGTCGGATTTCATTAAAACCTTGTGTTGAAAACCGGGTGCTTCTAAGCGTATCACGGCAGTGTTCGGGGGGATTTCTCCCAAATTGTGGGCATAAAGAATTAAGTCATTATTGCCGGGCTTCAAATATGCATATACAACCATGGGGGCTTTTACCAAAATATAATGATCTAAAATGGTTTGTTCATTAAGATAGATAGACAGTTCATCACCATCCTCGCGTTTATCGTCCCAGATGGTCAGTTTGATAATCGAATCGTTCACGACCCATGTGTTTCTGATGATCATATGGCCGTTGATGAAGAATTTTTGCAGAAGTATCCACCACATTGGCTATTTGAGGAGATTTGTCCTTAGGTTTATGATCAGGAGGAGAGATACGTATACGCGGGTAATGAAATTTCATAATTTTATAGCGTAAACCCAAACCTAAAGAAACACCATAACCGGTGAACTTTATTTGTGATTTTGATTGTGAGAAAGAATTGTTGTTTATTCTTTCCAAAGAGGTAGTTATCCATTGGTTGTCTATTGGTATTGTCGTGCCTATACGAAAAGTCCATGAAAGGTTGTAAGTTAAAATTCCTTGAATTCCTGCGGATAGATCGATAAAATCGAATTTGCCCGGAACATTGGTGGTTAGTTTGACCGATTCGTTACCTAAAGGGAAAAAAGCGGAATCAATCATCGTGCCATTTGGTAAAAAGGTAGTATGATAATTTGCTTGTATAAAATGTTGCAAGAGTCCGTTGGAAAAAGGTAAGTAAATTTTTAATCCTGCCTGAAGTCCATAATAGTTTATGTCGATTTTGCTTAAATTTCTAAATCCATTGTAGGTTTCACCAAAACTTAAATCTTTTACGCGGTTATGAAATAGATGCTGTTCGAATCCACCATTAATTTCGATTATTTCGTTAACGGAAAATGCTATCCTTGATTGATAAGAAAGGTCATATCCTAATTGGCGTTTAATTGTTTTTTGGTCTTTTTGAATAAAAGGAATAGCATAGATGACTTCATTTTCCCATAAAATTTGTTGGGCGGAAACGAAGAGTGAAGTTAAATACAAAAACAAAAAAGGATAAATGGTTTTCATAAAGTTTGTTAATCAATAATTGTGCCGTTAATCTATTTTGATTTTCGTTCCTTTTGGTAAATTTTTGTTTTTGTTTTTTGTTGTATTGTTATTTTGTTGAGTTGAATGAATGATGATACCCGTTTTGTTTTCATTCGGTTCATCGGGATTTTTATTGGTCTTGTTTTTACCGGTGTTATCTTTGTGATTATATAAAGTGTCGTTTTTCGCCCGGACGATGGAATCCTGAATGGCCTTTTGTCTTGCCGATTCTTGTTGTTTACGTTGTTCTTCGAGTTTTTTTGCCTGAGCGATGGAATCCTGAATGGCTTTTTGTCTTGCCGATTCTTGTTGTTTACGTTGTTCTTCGAGTTTTTTTGCCTGAGCGATGGAATCCTGAATGGCTTTTTGCCTTGCCGATTCTTGTTGTTTACGTTGTTCTTCGAGTTTTTTTGCCTGAGCGATGGAATCCTGAATGGCCTTTTGCCTTGCCGATTCTTGTTGTTTACGTTGTTCTTCGAGTTTTTTTGCCTGAGCGATGGAATCCTGAATGGCCTTTTGCCTTGCCGATTCTTGTTGTTTACGTTGTTCTTCGAGTTTTTTTGCCTGAGCGATGGAATCCTGAATGGCCTTTTGTCTTGCCGATTCTTGTTGTTTGCGTTGTTCCTCGAGTTTTTTTGCCTGAGCGATGGAATCCTGAATGGCTTTTTGCCTTGCCGATTCTTGTTGTTTACGTTGTTCTTCGAGTTTTTTTGCCTGAGCGATGGAATCCTGAATGGCCTTTTGCCTTGCCGATTCTTGTTGTTTACGTTGTTCTTCGAGTTTTTTTGCCTGAGCGATGGAATCCTGAATGGCCTTTTGCCTTGCCGATTCTTGTTGTTTACGTTGTTCTTCGAGTTTTTTTGCCTGAGCGATGGAATCCTGAATGGCTTTTTGTCTTGCCGATTCTTGTTGTTTGCGTTGTTCTTCGAGTTTTTTTGCCTGAGCGATGGAATCCTGAATGGCTTTTTGTCTTGCCGATTCTTGTTGTTTACGTTGTTCCTCGAGTTTTTTTGCCTGAGCGATGGAATCCTGAATGGCCTTTTGTCTTGCCGATTCTTGTTGTTTGCGTTGTTCCTCGAGTTTTTTTGCCTGAGCGATGGAATCCTGAATGGCCTTTTGTCTTGCCGATTCTTGTTGTTTACGTTGTTCTTCGAGTTTTTTTGCCTGAGCGATGGAATCCTGAATGGCTTTTTGTCTTGTCAGTTCTTGTTGTTTGCGTTGTTCCTCTAGTTTTTTCGCCTGTGCGATGGAATCCTGAATGGCTTTTTGTCTTGCCAGTTCTTGTTGTATACGTTGTTCTTCGAGTTTTTTTGCTTGAGCGATAGAATCCTGAATGGCCTTTTGCCTTGCCAATTCTTGTTGTTTACGTTGTTCTTCGAGTTTTTTCACTTGAGCGATAGAATCTTGAATGGCTTTTTGTCTTGCCAGTTCTTGTTGTTTACGTTGTTCTTCGAGTTTTTTTGCTTGAGCGATAGAATCCTGAATGGCTTTTTGGCGTTCTTCTTCTTTTTGTTTTGCTTTTTTCAAAGCTTGTTCGATTTTATTTGCCATATAATTGGCATAATTAAAATCAAAATCCAGTTTAATTTTATTTCTGTCATAAATGGCTTTCCCTATCGGTTCTCTTTCTAAAAATCCAAGATCCGCATACGGCTGAACCGGTATCAAAGTCATGTCGATTTTTAAATCATTGATGGCAGAGAAGTTTTCTTCCGGGATGTTGGAAGTGAAAATTTCCACTTTTTTCGGAACATAACCCGCCTTTTGGTAAATTATCTGATAATCAAATCCCAAAGGGAGCGAAACTTTGTATTTCCCATTGCATTGTAATTGAGTAAAATCTTTATTGTTTTGAAGAATTTTTATAGATACATCATTAATTTTTTGGTCTGTAAAATAATCAGTAATAGTTCCATCTACTTTAAATGTTTCTTGGGCAAAAGAAGAAAAAGAAAACAAAAGCAAAATAAAGAGTGGCTTGAAAAATTCCATATAAAATAAAGCATTGATTAATGCAAAGATACGTCAAAGATTCAAACAAAAAAGAATTAAAACAAAAAAGGGCAAGCTGACTTCATCGCACCGCTACGACCGCCTACCCTTGCTTCCTTCCGGACCTGGGGGATTCGGCAGGAGCTGGTCGTGAAGGACTTGCCCGCCGCAAAATAACACAAAATTTTTTATTTCATCAAAATATCCGAATAAAAAACATGCCAATAAGCCGTATCTTTTTATCATTCGAAAAAATCAGTAATTTTACACGCAACAATAAAACTATCAAACCTTGAATGAAGCATACATAGTATCGGCGAGGAAATACCGTCCGGACAGTTTTTCGACGGTTGTCGGACAACCCACCGTTGTTCAAACTCTGCAAAATTCATTGAGGACAGGCAAGATTGCCCAGGCATATTTATTTTGCGGGCCGCGAGGGGTTGGAAAAACATCTGTTGCCAGAATATTTGCCAAAACATTAAACTGTAGTAATCTTGACGGCGATTACAATCCTTGTAATCAATGCCCTTCGTGTATAGAGTTTCAAGAAAACAGGTCGTTCAATATTTATGAACTTGATGCAGCATCTCATAACTCAGTGGAAGATATCCGTCATTTGATAGAAATGGTACAGGTGCCTCCACAAAACGGAAGGTATAAAGTATTTATCATCGATGAGGTCCATATGCTATCGGTCGCAGCATTCAATGCTTTTCTCAAGACTTTGGAAGAACCACCATCATATGCCATTTTTATTCTTGCCACAACCGAGAAACATAAAATTTTGCCAACCATCCTTTCCCGTTGTCAGGTAATGGATTTCAAGCGTATGCAAATACCTGACATTATTGAGCATTTAAAGAAAATAGCCCAAAAGGAACAAGTGGAATTTGAAGATGATGCTTTGCATTTGATTGCACAAAAAGCCGACGGTGCCATGCGGGATGCATTGTCAATCTTTGATATGCTGGTCAATAGTACCGACGGCAAACTCACCTACAATGAAGTTATAAAACATCTTAATGTTATTGAGACACGCATTTTTGGAAAAATTGCAGATGCCATTCTCAATCAACAACCCGGAGAGATTTTTCTTTTATTGGACGAATTGATTAAAAACGGATTTGATTTGTCTTATTTTCTTGCCGGTATGGCTGAACATTTTCGCAATTTGTTAATCATGAAATTTCCGGCTGCAGTCAATGTTCTTGAAGCTACCGAAGAATCCAAAATGATATACAGAGAGCAAGCTCCCAAGTTTGATGTAGAATTTTTGCAATATGCATTTCATCATTTTGAAGAAGCAGAATTAAAAATTCGCACAGCAGGCAATCCAAGATTGTGGGCAGAAGCATCTATTATGCGTTTGTTTCAGCTTTACACAAAAAAAAACTCCGGACAGCACGATGAAAATAATATAAATCTCAGTAACAATAAGTCCGTACAACAAGCCCAAACCAGTCCATCAGGCACCTCCAAAGAACCTGACCAACAATATAACGATAAATCCGGCATTACCAATCGATCAGCTACAAAACCGGATGGGCAAACCCGGAATTCCCTTGAGGAAACGGGTGAAACTCAAAAAGTACCCTCAATCAGTCCGGCAAAAAGTCAAAATCAAGAAAAATCAACTGCAAAATCCGG
>BPHE01000001.1:0-60630 GCA_026003395.1 Vicingaceae bacterium | reverse complement strand
TTTATTTTCGGTGAATAAAACGCAAATAATCGAACCAAAACCCGATGAAAATAAACCGGCAATCAACAATGACATAATAGAACCATTGCCGGTGGATCAAGAAAAACTATATCAATGTTTACCCGAACTTGCCAATAAATTTGATCATTCGCCCGTATTAAGGGTTATGTTTAAAAAAGAGTTTTGTCGGGTAGAAGGAAATAAGGTGATTTTTGGTGCCATCAATCCGAGTCAGATAGAAGCATTTGAATCGCACCGGCTTGAAATAGGCAGGTGGTTGGCCGATTATTTGCAAAATTCCACTTTGTTGATAGATGTGGAAAAAACAGAGGTGCCCGAAACTGCCAAAAGATTGACAAAAGATGAAATCATCAAACAATGGAGTGAAGAAAATCCATATCTGGAAGATTTGATAGAAAAACTTCAATTAAAAATACGCTAAAAATTTATTTTTTTGCAAAAAAAATGTAAATATTATGGAAAAGATTAAAGTACAAAATCCTGTGGTAGAAATGGACGGGGACGAAATGACCCGCATCATATGGAAAATGATCAAAGACAAATTTATTTATCCATTTTTAGACATTGATATCAAATATTTTGATCTTGGCATCGAAAATCGGGATAAAACAGACGATAAAGTAACTGTAGAGGCAGCCGAGGCAATTAAAAAATATGGCGTAGGCATCAAATGTGCCACGATCACTCCTGATGAAGCACGTGTTAAAGAGTATAATCTGAAAAAGATGTGGAAATCGCCCAATGGAACCATCAGAAATATACTTGGAGGGACGGTTTTTAGAGAACCCATTGTCATAAAAAATATACCCCGTTTGGTGCCCCATTGGACCCAACCTATTGTCATAGGTCGTCATGCACACGCCGATCAATACAAAGCAACCGATGTGGTGATAAAGGGAAAAGGTAAGCTTACACTTTGTTTTACTGATGAAAACGGACAAACTCAAACCTGGGAAGTTTACGATTTCAAAGGCAATGGCGTGGCCTTGGCTATGTACAATACAGACGATTCGATATACGGTTTTGCACGTTCATGCTTCAACATGGCACTAGACAAAGGATGGCCATTGTATCTATCTACAAAAAACACAATTTTGAAAGCATATGACGGAAGGTTCAAAGATATTTTTCAAGAGGTATATGAAAAGGAGTTTAAAAATAAATTTGAAGCAAAAAACATCACCTACGAACACCGTTTGATAGATGATATGGTCGCATTTGCCTTAAAATCCAATGGCGGTTTTGTATGGGCCTGTAAGAATTACGACGGTGATGTGCAATCCGATACGGTGGCTCAAGGGTATGGTTCGCTGGGATTGATGACTTCTATTTTGATAACGCCGGATGGTAAAACTGTAGAGGCTGAAGCTGCTCATGGTACCGTAACACGTCACTATCGTCAATATCAACAGGGTAAGCCCACCTCAACCAATCCAATTGCTTCTATTTTTGCATGGACCCGTGGATTGGCATATCGCGGCAAGTTTGACAATAATCAGGCATTGATTGATTTTGCTCAAACGCTCGAAGATGCCTGTATCGAAACTGTTGAAAAAGGTAAAATGACCAAAGATTTGGCCTTGTGTATTCACGGAAACAAGGTTAAAGAAAGCGATTATCTGAATACAGAAGATTTTTTGAATGCAATTGAAGAAACATTTAAAGAAAAATTAAAAGCAAAGGTGAATGTTTAGAGATATAGCAATTTAAAAGAAAAAAGCGGAACATTTTGTTCCGCTTTTTTCTTTTATTGAACGGTAATCGTCAAAGATTTTTCCTTGCTCAAACCATCGCGGTTGATAATGACAAAATTTAACCGGTGTTTGTTGCCTGGCACCGAATCTTGAAGAGTGTAATTAAAGATATTATCAAATTTTGTGAATGTTTTATATCCCATAAGTTTTGAAGTATTTCAATTGTGAAATATCTATTTTTGCAGACGGCTTTTTTAAATTTCTTGTATAACTATCTGTTATACTTCTTTTCTGATTTTTCAATTTACATTTTGCGAATAAGATCATTCGAAAGCACATTTAAGTTTAAAAGAAAATTTCTTCAAATCACATAAATTGAATGAAAATTTTATGGACGGTTGAATTAAATAAAAAACTCTGCTTAATTTTACAAACCATTTGTAATAAGATGAAACCGGCAGAGGATACACCCTATTTGAAAGGACAACGAAAAAAATTGATTGATGAACTAAGGGAGAAAAAAATGTTGAATGAAGAGGTGTTGGATGCTATGATGGAAGTGCCGCGGCATTGGTTTTTTGAATCGGCTTTTTATAAATATGCCTATCAAGACCGGGCATTTGAAATTGGTGCAGGGCAAACTATTTCTCAACCTTATACAGTGGCGTTTCAAACAACCTTGCTGGAAACATTTCCCGGATGTAAAGTTTTGGAAATTGGAACCGGTTCGGGATATCAAGCGGTAGTTTTAGCCGCATTGGGTTGTAAGGTATTTACCATCGAACGCCAACGGTTGTTATACGAAAAATTCAAATTGATGCACACTGCTTTACCAAGTTATAAAACAAGAATAAAATATTTTTTTGGGGACGGATATAAAGGTTTGCCTGCATTTGCGCCATTTGAAAGAATTTTGGTTACATGTGGGGCACCGGATATCCCTGGTGAACTTGTGGATCAATTAAAACCCGGAGGGATAATGGTTATACCTCTGGGAGGAGGCGAAGTGCAGGTGATGACAAAGATTATAAAAGGAAATGATGGTAAAATTTCAGTATCTGATCATGGGGAATTTCGTTTTGTGCCAATGATTTCCGATAAAGCTAAATTTTAAAATCCATAAAATGAAAAAAATATTCTGGTTGTTATGGTTGACATTGGGATTTTTAAATCTTAGATCTCAAGATACTTTGATGCCTTCTAAAGGATACATCGGTATCGGGTTTAATTTAACAGGATTTTTGGCAAATACACAATTGAAAATGCCATCTAACGAATGGGGCAATAATATTGTATTTGCACGGTATTATCTCAATAATGATAAAGTATTGAGATTAAGTACCGGAATTAACAGTATTTCCAATAAGGTGAATACATCCGACAGCATTGCTTCTCAATTGGTTAAGTTTGATTCTACTTTTAAGCGTACAGATATATCCTTTGCCATTGGTTTTGAGAAACATTTAAGACAAACCCGCAGATTGGATCCTTATATTGGTTCCGAATTACAACTGGCGTTTATAGGTAGATCTAAGTCAGACGCCAAAACACAAGTTTCGGATATTACTGGAACTGCAACCATTCAAAACATTGTGCAACGTGATGGAGGCCAGGCCTATGGCATTTATTTATTTACCGGATTTAATTTTTTTATTGCCGATAAATTTTCCATAGGAGCAGAAGGTGGTCTTGGTTATTTTTGGATAATTACAGGCGGAAATGTGGCCGAAACGATTATTAACACTCCTGTGAGTGGTCAAACCACATCCAATTTCACTACCCGTTTTGATCAAAGTGCCGATCGGGGTTTAAAGACAAGGTTGAATTTCGCATTTTTATTAAGTTATTATTTTTAAAATAAATATTATGAGAAAACTTTTTTACTTTATTTACTCTCTGATCATAACTACACCCCTGTTGCACGCCCAATTGAATCTTACACAATTGGGCAAATTGACCTATCCGGCCGCCAAAGGAAATTTGAGCGATATATGGGGGTATGTCGATACCACCGGTAAAGAATATGCCATTGTGGGATTACAAAAAGGGGTTTCTATTGTAGATGTGTCGAATCCTTCCAATCCTGTAGAAGTTTTTTGGATACCCGGTCCTACCACCATCTGGAGGGATATAAAAACCTGGGGCAAGTTTGCTTATGTAACAAATGAGGGTGGAAGCGGGTTGTTAATCATAAATTTGTCTTCATTGCCCAATACTTCCGGCATAACCTATCAATATTACACAGGAAATAATTATCCCTTTACTACTGCGCATAATTTGTATATTGATGAAAATGGGGTTTGTTATATTTTTGGGTCCAATTATCAAAATGGAGGAGCCATCATGCTCGACCTCACGCAAAATCCATGGTCACCGGTTGAGTTGGGCGTTTTCAATACTTATTATTTGCACGATGGCGTAGCAAGGGGAGATACATTATGGGGAGGGGCTGTATATCAAGGTTTATTGGTGGTAATAGATGTTTCCAATAAATCAAACCCTCAAATTATAGGAACTAAAGCCACACCCGGAAATTTAACCCATAATGTATGGTTTTCGGATGACGGACAATATGTCTTCACTACCGATGAAGTGGCCAATGGTTATATTACTGCTTATGATGTGACCAATCTGTCTAACATTACGGAAGTAGACAGAATACAATCATCGCCAGGACAAAATGTAATTCCTCATAACACGCATTACAAAAACGGCTATCTGGTTACCTCATATTACCGCGACGGGGTGACTATTCACGATGTGAAATATCCAAACAATATGATAGAAGTGGGATTTTTTGATACATCGCCTTTATATAGTGGCAACGGGTTTAATGGTTGCTGGGGAGTTTATCCATGGTTGCCATCCGGAAATATTATAGCTTCGGATATAGAAGAAGGTTTGTATATTCTTGCTCCCAATTATGTGAGAGGATGTTATTTAAAAGGACTTGTTACCGACATAAACAACGGTCAACCCATTTCCAATGCCCAGGTGGAAGTTATCAATGCCAATTCAGCCAATACAACCACCAATCTTAATGGGGAATATCTTACCGGATATGCTGTCGCCGGATTTTATGACCTTGTATTTTCTGCTCCCGGATTTTTTAATGATACTGTTTTTAATGTTAAATTGCAAAATGATTCTACTACCATTGTCAATGTTCAATTGGTGCCACAAACACCCTTTAATTTCAGTGGAATGATTGTGGAACAAAATACCAATAATCCCATACCCGGTGCAATTGTGTATATTAACGGTGGAAATTATGCATATTATGATACCACAGATGCAAATGGAAATTTCTTTTTTCAAAATATTTATGCCGGCAATTATGACCTTGTTTCAGGAAAATGGGGGTACGTAACGGCATGTACCACAATTTCGGTGACTACTCAAAACAATTATTATGTCCAACAATTATCAAAAGGGTATTATGATGATTTTATTTTCGATTTCGGATGGCAAGTAAATTCTACTGCCACCACAGGAATTTGGGAAAGATCAAAACCTGCGGCAACTTATGATAACAACAATAATGAAGTCAACCCCAGCAGTGATGTTTCTGCCGATTGTGGAAATATGGCTTTTGTGACCGGCAATGGGGGCGGAGCGGCCGGAGATGATGATGTGGACGGTGGATATACTGTTTTAACTTCTCCTTCCATGGATCTCAGCAGTTATATTACACCGGTGGTGTCATATTCTTACTGGTTTTACAATAGCGGTGGTTTTAATACGCCCAATGATTCTTTGATTATTGAAATAAGCAACGGTTCTCAAACACAAATTCTGGATTTATTAACTCATACACAATCATCTTCTCAATGGAAACAATCGGCTCATGCCATTCAAATACCGCTTACCAATAATATGGTCGTGAAAGTTAAAACTATGGATGCCAATCCCGGACATATTGTAGAAGCGGCATTCGACTATTTCAGAATTTATGAGAGCACTCCTACGAAAAACATCACCTTCCGATGCAGCGGAAATTAGTAGTTTATCCCAATCCTGCTGAAAAAAATCTGTATGTACAAGGAAATCTAAACTTACACAATATTTCTTGGGAGATATTGACGCTGGATGGAAAAGTTGTCCTGCAAGGCATAAACAATAATTCAGAAATATTGCACATAAATGTCGGTGAACTTGACTACGGGTTTTATTTATTGAAACTCAATGACGGAAAACAAAATCATACTTTAAAATTTTTAATCGGTCAATAAAATAATCTTATGGAGATATTTTTGAGTTTAGCCACTTTGACTTTTTTAGAAATAGTTTTGGGAATCGACAATATTATTTTTGTTTCAATAATAACCAATCGCCTGCCTCAACATCAACAGAAGAAAGGAAGGTTTCTAGGGTTGACAATGGCTTTGGTTTTAAGAATTATTTTGCTTAGCTTGGTCGCTTATTTGGCCCATTTGGCCAAACCTTTGTTCTCGGTTTATTCATTTGATGTTTCGATAAGGGATATTATCATGTTCGCCGGAGGCTTGTTTTTGATAGCCAAAAGCACCACGGAAATTCATGGTAAAATTACGGGTGAAGAAGAAAATCAGTCAAATGGTAAAAAATTGCTGACATTTTCACAGGTTATTTTTCAAATAGCACTAATCGATCTGGTATTTTCTTTTGATTCAATATTGACTGCCGTCGGTCTTGCCAATGAAATCTGGATTATGGTTACTGCCGTAATCATCTCCATGATCATCATGATTTTATTTTCGGAATATGTGGCAAAATTTATTGAAAAATATCCCACTGTCAAAATGTTGGCTTTGTCGTTTTTGCTGATGATTGGTACCTTACTGGTATTAGAAGCATTCCATATTCATGTGCCAAGAGGGTATATTTATTTCTCTTTGACATTTTCGTTATTTGTAGAATATTTAAATTTGAAAATACGCTCAAGAACTTAGACCTTTCTCCGGTAGATGATATATTGAACCGGAAATCTGAACATGATCCACAAATGAGCCAGAATCACCCGTATCCAACCAAAATGCTTCACTTGAATTTTAAATCGTTCTATCAATGCAGGAATAACATTTTTGCCGGACAGCCCGCCGGTTTTAAAACAAGTGACATATCGGCGTGCATTGCAAATTTTCCGGGTTTTTTTCAAACAACGTATCAACCAATCGATGTCGGCACTGATTTTATATTTTGTATCATAAAATTCAACTATCTCTTTTCTAATCAACACAGATTGATGACTGACCAACATTCCCCAAAGCAATTTTCGGTAGGTTAAATTTTCGGGTGCTTTTAAACGCCTTCGTCCCAAAGGTTTCCCGGTTTTCTGGTCCACAATGTATGTTTCACCGTAGATAATGTCTGCATGTTGACAACTTTCCATAAGGTCTTTCAGAGTATCTTTATCGTAAAAATAATCTCCGGCATTTAGAAAAATAAGGAATTCTCCGTTGGCGAGTTTTATGCCTTTATTCATGGCATCATACAATCCTTCATCTTTTTCCGAAACAACAATTTTCTTTTCAATGGGAGCTTGTTTGGCGTATTTTACGGTATTGTCCTTTGACATTCCATCTATAACAATCCATTCAAAATCCTTAAAAGTTTGACTTGCCAATGAATTTATGGTGTCTTTTATTTCAAGTTCAGCATTAAGGCAAACAGTGATAATCGAAATTTTGGGTTTCATCATACCTTTTATCAAGCCCAAAATAAAGGAAATTTTAAACTACTTGGAAAATTATATTATCTGCGTGAAATTTCAAAAAAAAAGATAATAGCCGAATAATTTCATTATGCTGTTATGAATTATTCGGTGTTTCAATATAGATTATTAGAAGAGATTCGGAGTGAATAGGTATTTTAACAATAAAGGATAACGTAAAATAATGGATGCATTTTGTTAAGTAGGCCCTTTTCGTAAATTTACGGCAAAATTTAAATACTTTTTCAAATACTTGAAAAATAAAATGGTAGAAGATTTATTAAAGTTGAAGAATTTTTTGGAGAATGGTGCACTGACCCTTGCCAGCTTGATAAAATGGGCAGTTTTGCCTTCAACAAAATTTGAATTGTTGAATCAATTTGAGGGAGAGCTTTGGGTTTTGGTCAATGGCCCCTCTTTGACTAAAAGCATAGAAAGCGGAGGTGATGTCTGGAAAGAAAGAAAGACATTATGTGTCAATAATTTTGCTTTAAGTGAATTATACCCACGCATACAACCAAAATTTTATTTATTGCATGATCCTTTTTTCTTTGTAGATTTAGATCAATTAAAACCTCCTTCGCTTCGTGAGGATATACTAGCCATGTTTCAGGCTATCATACATCACACATCCTGGCCAATGTATCTGCTGATTCCTTATCAATACAAAAAAAATATTGAACAATACCGTCCCGAACTTTTAAAAGCGGAAAATGTAAAATTGGTCTATTATAATTATGTGGTGATGGATGGGTGGCCAAAGGTTATTTATCCTTTTTACCGCAGAGGTAAAGGCATGGTTCAGTCGCAAAATGTTGGTGTGGCAGCTTTATTTTTAGGGCTAATCATGGGTTTTAAAAAAATATATTTGCTTGGCGCTGACCATTCCTGGCATAAAACGATTTATGTAAATCAAAAAAATTTGGTGGTAGTGAGGGAAGAGCATTTTTATGACAAAGATGAAGGAAAAGAAATAGTTATGTATCAGAACCCTCAGGAAAAAATTCCATTCACCATGGCAGAGTTATTTTTGGCCTGGCATAAAGTTTTTAAAGGTTATCAAAACATTGCAAAACTTGCCCAAACATTTGATGCCAAAATTTATAATGCCACTCCTCATTCGTTCATTGATGCTTTCGAAAGAACAAAACTCGAACCTTGAATTGTCCCACCATTTATTTTCTTATTTTCGCAATGAATATCTGTTGTATGATTAATCCTTTGTTGATCAATAGCTTTACACTCTATTTGAGGTGGATTATTTTGAAATTGCGCATGTCTTTTATTCCTGCTGACTCAAGACCCTGGATTGATTATATGGTTCATGTGAAAAACTCTACATTGGGTAAAAAAGTGGCGCTTTATAAACACACACGCGTTGTAAACAGCATGATAGGCGATTATAGCTATGTGGCTAAGGAGTCGCATATTTTTCATGCTAATATCGGGAAATTTTGTTCTATAGGTCCGCAAGTTTGGATTGGGCTTGGTAAGCATCCTGTGTCGCGTTTGGTATCTACTCATCCTATATTTTATGCTGCAAGAAAACAAATTCCCATGCAATGGGTGGAAGAAAATTTGTTTGAAGAGTTTGGTACAATTGAGATAGGTCATGACGTTTGGATAGGTGCAAGGTCAATTGTCAGAGATGATGTGAAAATAGGCAATGGAGCCATTGTCGGAGCTGCATCGGTTGTTACAAAAGACGTTCCGCCATATGCTGTCGTGGCAGGTGTGCCGGCTAAAATAATTCGCTACCGTTTTTCTCCTGAGCAAATAAATTTTTTACAACAGTTTCAATGGTGGAACAAAGATATACAATGGATCCACGAAAACCGTTCTTTAATGTTGGATATCGAAAAATTTATGGAAAAGTATGCATCCTCACTATTTTAATTTTCCCATGGCATTTTTTTGGTGGCCTTTGATTGTAATGTTTTGTGAGCCGTTTTTAAGTATAGCTCAGGAAATCAAGAGCATTGAAATTAACGGCGTGCCTGTCAAAGCAGTAGTTTCCGATTCAGACACGTTGCCGGTAGTTGTGTTAGAACCTTTCAGGGTAGTTGACTATTTGCCCTACAACAACAAAAAATTGGATAAAAAATTCCGCAGGATACTCTATCATGTCCGGAAAGTATATCCTTATGCTAAACTGGCAGGAGAGCTTATGCGTGCTTATAATGATACATTGATGCATTTATCTCCCAAAGACAGAAAGGCCTATCTGAAAAAGGCCGAAAAACAACTCATTGCCGAATTCAGAGACGATATTGAAAGTATGACTTATACGCAAGGAGTGATTTTATTGAAACTTATAGACAGGGAAACGGGAAATACTTCTTACGATTTAATTAAAGAATTAAGAGGAAGTGTGCAAGCATTTTTTTGGCAACAAATAGGGCGTTTGTTCGACATTAATTTAAAAGAGGGATACGATCCCGTCAACAATATCGAAGATAATATGATAGAAAGAGCCATACAAATAATAGAAGAAGAAAATCAAAATAAAATATCTCGTGAGAATAACTGACCAAATTTATAATTTTACCCCTGAAACATTTTAACCTATGAATAAAAAATTTAAAACCGATCAAGAGGAGTTTTGGACGGGTAGATTTGGAGAAGAATACATATTACGAAATCAGAGTGATCAATTACTGGCGTCGAATCTGCATTTTTTTGCAAAAATTTTTGACCAATTGCCGGCGCCCCGTTCGATCATAGAATTTGGTGCCAATATAGGCATGAACTTAAAAGCTATGAAATTGTTATTCCCCGGAATACAATTGTATGGGATAGAAATCAATGAAAAAGCGGCTAAAATTTTGGGAGAAACTATTGGAGACGATCATGTATTCAATGAAAGTATACTGGATGTTAAGATTGAACAACCATGTGAAGTGGCTCTAATCAAAGGGGTTTTGATTCATATTAATCCAGGATACCTACCGGTTGTATACGAAAAACTCTTTAAAGCAGCTACAAAATTTATCATCATTGCAGAATATTTCAATCCTACTCCTGTAAGCATTAGTTATCGCGGACATGAAGATAAATTGTTCAAGAGGGACTTTGCAGGTGAAATGATGGAAAAGTATCCGGAACTTGAGTTGATAAAATATGGTTTTTCTTACCGTCGTGATCCGGCTTTCCCTCAGGATGATATTTCCTGGTTTGTATTGAAAAAGACATAATGAAAATTTTTTAAACCATTTATTTTCATAATTTTGTATATAATGATTTGCCTTATGAAGCAGATTTTAACTTTATTTTCATTATTTTTCCTGACAATTTTTTCTTTAAAGGCGCAAAAGGTTTATTCTGTAGATGCACCTTATAAGGCAGACGTCAAAGTATTTGTGGTTGATGCCGAATACAAAGCAGATTTATTGGTATATAAAGTGGATGCAGAATATAAAGCAGGCAACAATGATGGAAAATGGTATTTTACGGATGCCGAATATAAAGCTAAGAAAAAAATTTACTTTACAGATGCAGAATACAAGGCAGATCTTAAAATTTATTTTGTAAATGCCGATTATAAAGCCGGATGGAAAAACAAATCAAAAATGCATATTATGTATTAAATTTGAATAGCATGAAGATTTTCAGGTTCCGGATAATTTTGTACCCCTTTTATTTTTGATGCCCGAGAGTTGAAGAAAACGTTTTAAAATTTTTCATCCATTTAATACAATATACAAAGAAGACACAATTTTTTTAAACCTGTTTTATTAATTGATATTATATTCTTCGTTAACCGGGTCCGAATCCAAAACCTGCATTGAGGCAGCATACCCCAAAATTATTTTCAATGAAAATTCGGATGGTTCTGCCTCTAATTGGATACTCTCTTCGGTTATTTCTTCCAAATCTGAAAGATCGTAATTATGTTCCATAGATTTTTTTCTATGGAAACGCTCATTCTTCAACTTTATTGTATAATCTCAGCATTATTTTTTTCCAAAATTTTCTTTAGATTAATCAATGCATATCGCATACGACCTAGTGCAGTATTGATAGAGACATTGGTAATCTCGGCAATTTCTTTAAAACTTAGTTCTTCATAAACACGAAGTTTTAATACCAGCTTCTGGTCTGAGGGGAGTTCTTCGATGGCTTTTTTGATCCAATAAACAGTTTGTTTTCTTTTCATTTTATCTGAAGGCAAAATCTCGTCAGAAACAAGGTTTTGTAAAACAGACACAGTAGCTTCTTCGCCTTCTTCATGAGATCTGTCCCTCACCATAGGCATTTTGGCACTTTTTCTGAAATAATCGATCACTAAATTATTGGCAATTCTCATTACCCAAGGCAAAAATTTACCCTCTTCGGTATATTTTTTCTTTTTCAACTCACGAATTACTTTGAAAAAGGTTTCCTGAAACAGATCTTCTGCCAGATCTCTGTCTTTGACCAAATGGAAGATTCTACCAAATACTTTGTTTTTGTGACGTTTTAATAAAACCTCAAAAGCTTTAGTGTTGCCTTGAAGATAAAGTTCAATCAGAACTTCATCGGTAAGTTGTTTTAAAGTTTGCATAATAACCTCCCGCTTTGGATGTTTGACAATTAATATTTTAAGCGAGTAGTTATTATGCTATAGGCAAATGATTTTTAAAATTCATTACAATAATACGCAAATTTTTTTTTGTTGTTTCATTTTTTTTAAAATTTGTTATACCTTTAAGAAAAAATTTATGATGCGAAAGAATTTATTTTTTGTATCAATACTTACATTGTTGTTGTTTTGTTTTACTGCAAATTATCAAGCACAAAACAAGAAAATCATCACTCCGGCAGAGTATTTTACATTTGGCAGCATGAAAAATGAAACCGTTAGCCAAACCGGCCAATGGGTGGCATACAAAAAAGTATTTTTGAGGGATGATGATTGGCTTTATTTGACAAATCCGGCAAAATCTTATAGGGATTCACTTGCTATGATCAAAGATTTTAAAATTGCTAATGACGAATCAATTGTCTTGGTGAGAAAAACATTGTCGTTTGAAGAACAAAGGAAATTGAAAAAAAATAAGAAAAAACCCGATGATTGGCCCAAAGACACTTTATGGATGATTACCGACGACAGTTTACATTGGATCCGTTTAACAGCCATTGATGATTATCAGTTGCCTGTTTATGGAAGTTATTATTTTACGACATTGTTAAAAAAGAAATATGTCCCAACTCATGAAATATCCGATAAACCAAAAAATTCAGGCAAGAAAAAAAAGTGTTTTTTCCATGGAAAAAAAATGAATGAGAAGGTAATGCCAAATAAATTCGTTTTAAAAGAATTCAAGAAAGAGGAAAAATTGTTTGAACTTAAGTTATGGCAGAAATCGGATAACATGGCTACTTGGAACAATGTTTCGGAGGTTTGTTGGTCTGATGATGGTTTGAATCTTTTTTTTGTTAGATTAGCCGGAGATTCTATCGATTCGGTTTATATACACAGATGGAGTCCCAATAGTTTTCAAACAGAAACGGTCTGGGCCGGTCAGGGAGTTGTAAAAAAACTGACAACAGACAGCACCGGACAATGGTTATTTTTTGCATTTAGCAACGATACGGCCAAAAACAAAAATTTTCTCCCGGTTATACTACAATGGCAACAAAATCTCATTGACACTCTCTATTTTAAAAACGACGTGGGAGAATTTAAATATGTGTCAATCAATGCCGGTGCAAAATTTCTCGGTCAAAACAGGGCTATCTTGGTATATTTCACCGATAAAAAAGTGCCAGATGACACACTTTCGGAAGACGAAAAATGTGGAGTGCAAATATGGACCTGGCGGGATACCATTCTCTACACAATGGAAGAAGTAGAACATGGTAAATTGAAAGAACGCCGTTATATGGTGTTGTTTTCGTTGAAAAATAATCGGAACTTGCCTATTTATGTTGGAAACGAGCTTTATCACAGGTTTTTGATGCCTTATGGACCGCATGCCTCCATATTTATGGATGAAAACAGTGAAAAGTATTTGCACCAATTGCAATGGAGTTATCCCTATCCCAAAGAAGTCAATGTTATCGACATAGATAAATGGACATTAACGCCGGCCGGTACTTTCACCTACGAATATACGATTGGCCCCGAAGGAGATAAGATAGCTTGGTATGATGCAAAGGAGCGTTCATGGAAGATGAAGAATATTATTACCGGACAGATGTTGCATCAAACCGTTGGTATAGATTTTTCCGATCTTGATCATGATTTGCCCATCGAACCATTGCCTGCCGGACATGACCGGTGGTCGGCAGATGGTCGGGGACTTTTATTGTATTCACATCATGATGTATATTATTTTCACCAACAAGGGGTGGATTGCATCACTTGTCACCTGCAAAAACAATCTGCTCCGGCAGTGTATAGGGTTTTACATACTAAGCCCCGCCGTTATGTCTTCTCTTTTCAGGACACAATGTTTTTCAAAAAACAAGATTTCAATACAAAAAATGAAGCAGTATTGATGAAACTTCCCGGGGCACGGATGCCGGACACTTTGATAGAATGTGCTTGCAGTTTTTTAAGTGTGTTTCAGCCGGAAAAAAATGAAACTTTATTTTTGAGAAAAATGCGTTTTGACGAATATCCCGATTTGTGGATGAGCCGTGATTTTCAAAATTTTGTAAAAATTTCTTCGATAAATCCGCATATTCCGGAATATAAGTGGGGGAAGGTCAAATTGGTACATTGGAAAACTTTCTCCGGACAAAACGCCGACGGATTACTTTATTTTCCGGAAGATTTGGATACCAACAATAAATATCCCATGATCGTGTATTTTTATGAAAAAAACAGTCAAAATTTGCATCGTTATTATCAGCCCGTACCTTCGGCTTCGATTATTAACTTTACGGAATATGCCGGGAACGACTATGTAGTGTTTGTTCCCGATATTGCATACAAGACCGGTGATCCCGGCAAAAGTGCTTATGATTATATTGTCAGTGGTACTTTGGAAATGATCCGCATGCATAAATGGATTGATTCCGCAGCTCTGGGCATTCAGGGGCAATCTTGGGGAGGTTATCAGACTGCTTATCTGGTTACGCAGACTCCCCTTTTTAAAGCAGCTATGGCAGGCGCGCCCGTATCTAATATGACCAGCGCTTATGGAGGTATACGCTGGGAGTCGGGAATGAGCCGAATGTTTCAATATGAAAATACACAAAGCCGTATCGGTAAAACGCTCTGGCAGGACAGAGAGGCCTATATCCGTAACTCTCCTCTGTTTTTTGCCGATAAAGTAAAAACCCCTCTTTTGATCATGGCCAATGACAAAGATGGTGCTGTGCCATGGTATCAGGGTATAGAGTTATTCTTAGCTTTGAAGAGGTTGGGAAAACCTGTATGGATGTTGAACTACAGCGGAGATAAACATAATTTGACCAAATTGCCCAATAAAATTGATTTAAGCATTCGTATGAAGCAGTTTTTCGATTATTACTTGAAAAAGTGCCCCATGCCCGAATGGATGTTGCATGGAAATTCTCCTTTTGATCAAGATTTTACGGATGGTCTCAAATTATTGAATGTTTTGTATCCAAAAAATGATTAAATTTGGAATGGTATTTGAAGTGCAAAAACAAACTTCTTAAAATTTTAATACTATGAAAACAATCGTAACATTCATGACATTTTTATTTTTGCCGGCAATTTTATTGGCTCAAGCGCCTCACCGGCATCAAAGACCTAATCAAAAGGATTTCACACAACGTGTGCATCATTACATCTTAAAGACCAACCGGGTGATTGCTCATGCCAAAAAATCGTTGATCAAAGGGGGGGTATATACCGGTGTTTATGCAAGAGCATTAGCCCATCAAAGAACAGCAATACGTCTTTTTCAAAAACATCAGACACGCCGTGCCTTATATCATTCAAAAATGGCCAGAGATCTTGCAAAAAGAGTGATCACGGTCAACAAGCAAGAATATTTTAAAGAATGGGAAGAAACCCCTGAAGAAATAAATGAATTGAAAGGCATGCCCAACCTGTCAGATCTTGAAAATGACATTCATCAAGAATTGGGCAATATTGAATTTGATGATAAAAAAGCTTTGGAAGAAGACCTCTCGGATTTGGAAGTGCTCGAGATGCCAAAAGAAAACTACAAAGCTCCTGAAAAATAATTGTAGCATAGAAAATATCGAAGTAAGAAACAGCAAGGAAATTCCTTGCTGTTTTTTTATTTGATCAAAACAAAAATTGAAATAAAATTTAAAATAAAATGAGCGGCAAACGGGACTCGAACCCGCGACCTTCAGTTTGGGAAACTGATGCTCTACCGGCTGAGCTATTGCCGCAAAGATCTTTTCATGCAAATTTAGAAAATTATTCAATTTGTTGGGAAAGATCATGAATGTATAAATTTTTATATGAAGTTTAAAATTCATTTGATGGTATTATTCCAAAACATCTAAAAACTTTTGAAAAAGAGGCATAGACCGTAATGATATGCGTTGTTCTGAAAGTATCTTTTTGATTAAGAAATTTTTCCGGGTAAGAAATAATCTCAATATTTTTTAAACTTTGTTGTGTAATGAGTTCAAAATTGGCCGAGAAAATATCTTTGCTTTTATCCGTTTTTATTACGACAGGAATATTCTATCTTATGAAGAGTAGCATTCGTTAAGGAATTTCTGAGTAATGTCTCTTTACTATCTATATGCCTTTTCTTTATTCTATTGGATATTTTCCGAAATGTTAGAAAATGAATATGATTCGCATTACTAAAAAGAGGTTTGAACCTCTTTTCAAAGAATTTTTAAGGCAATTTTTTGGTTGACATGTATAAAGTGTCTCCGCAAATATGCCATGTGAACAGATGTTGTTCCGGGGTGGAATATTTGTCCTGCAGTTGATTATTTTCTTTTATAAGAATAGAATCAACAAAAATAATCATTTGACCTTTTCCGTTAATCCGGTAACGGCCATACAGACTTGTAAAAATATCGTTGCCGCATTTTGCAAAAAAATAACTTTGAAAAGAACCATCTTTATGAAATTTGTTTAAATATCCCGAAGTATGCAGATTTTTGTCATACACAGTAAGTCTGAATGCTTTAACGGTGCTGTCTGCAGGTACGATCATGTCAGACAACCAAATGTATTTAGTCAATTTCTTATAAGAATTTTTAGCTTTTAGAGGATGATGAATGAATGAAGGCAACAGGCAGCTTGTCATAACAGACAAAATAAGCAGAATTGACAAATTAACATAACTTTTATAGAAAAATTTCCTGAATTGCTTGATGTTTGTCATCCTAGATTTAGCCATTATTTTTTCTTCTTAATATAAATAAAATACATGGGTTGGTCTCAATGGTTCTTTTCGTCTTTCAGGTAAGTGGAAAAAAGTTTTTTGATTTTCTCGAGTTTGGGTTTAATCACCAAGCTGCAATAAGGTTGGTTTGTATTATTGAAATAATAATTCCTGTGATATTCTTCGGCAGGGAAAAATTTTTGACCGGATTTCACTTCGGTGACAATGGGATTTTTAAAGATGCCGGAACGATTTAGTGTTTCAATCATTTCACGGGCAATTTTTTCTTGTTCCGGTGTGGTGCAATAAATAGCCGAACGATATTGAGGACCGATGTCATTACCCTGTCGGTTAAAGGTGGTGGGATCGTGAGCTGCAAAAAAAATCTCAAGTATTTCTTTCAATGAAATCACTTGAGGATCGTACGTCACCTTAACCACCTCGGCATGTCCGGTAGTACCTGTGCATACTTGTTGATAAGTAGGATTTTCCACATGTCCGCCTGCATAGCCGGGTTCGGCAGCCACTACTCCTTTGATTCCCAAAAAAACTGCTTCTATACACCAAAAGCAACCTCCCCCAAGAAGGACTGTTTCTGTGCTATCGATTGTCACATTGCCGGTCTGATTTTTCATAGAATTCACATTTTTACAACCAAACAAAAAGGCCCATAAAACAGGACATAAAATGGCGTATTTAATTGCCGTCATTTTTTTTATATAATTCAAACATTTGCAAAGATACGTCAACCGGTTGATAATTAGGGGGAATGTTTAAAGAATCTTCTTTAAAATGTAAATAATAATCTCTATTGAAGCCTCCTTCCAGGCTAATATGACCAAACCGTATCAGATAACATTGCAAGGACCATTCGTTCCATCTTTTCGGTGATACTGAAACCACCGAGTGTTTTGGGACGATCCGGGTGATGACATAAACATCCTCCAACAATACTTTATCACGTTTGAATTTACCGGCTAAAAAGATGGTAGCCAAAATTCCGGTTGCAAGTAAAAAAATGGATATATTGCGGAAAACCCGCAACTGTGACAAAGACATGTTTTGTTGGAAATTTTTAACAGGGTCGCTGATTACCGCCGCTATGGCCATGGCAAAATATGGAAAAGAAGGTACCATGTAAAACCCTTTTTGCACCATTGTGGCCATCAGTGGTAGAGATGCCGAAAATCCTACGGCAACAAAAAATCCGGTTACTTTCTTATGCTCGGAGGTAAATTGAACAGGATATTTTTTTCTTAAAAAAATTATGATTACAATAGCCAATAAAATGGGGGATATCAGCTCCATGGCAAGCCGGTAAAGAGTAAACCAACGAGTGTCGGTGGTGGGCATAGTTGAAATTCTGTATAATGCACGTTTAAAAAGATAGATTGACAAACTCTCGCGTGCCGGTTGGTGCAGGTAAAAAATCAGGGCAAACAAAGCCATTACAAAAAAAATGACTATGTAGTCGGAGAAAATTTTTTTCAGGTTGAACCTTTTGAAAAACAGTATATACCAAAAGGGAACAGCAAGAGGAAAAAGACCCGGAAAACCTTTGGTGAGAAATGCTGCTACAGTGGCAGATGAACCCAAAGCGAGAAAAATCAATCGCCGTTTTTGTGCCGTGTATGATTTTATGAAAAAGTAAGTTGCAAAAAGTGTAAAAACAGTCAATGTGTTTTCGTGCATATTATTGGAGTATGACCAAAAAGTAAGAGGCATGGTCACCCAGAAAATCGGAACAATCCAAGCTGTTTTGGTCCATTCCGGGAAATACTGTTTGACAGTAGCAGACCAAACAAGATAGATCCCATAAACCGAAAGGATAAGGGTAAAGAGCACATACAATCTTTCTACATACATACTACTGCCAAAAATTTTAAAAAACATGGCTTGAATACCAAAAGCCAATGGGGGTTGTTCGTGAAATGAAGGCAGGTTAGCCACATTGTATAAACTAAATTGAGGGAACCAGAATGTGCCGATGCCTTCGCTTAGATTATGAGCTACAGCAGTATAAAGCATGGCATCCATAAACATGCCGTCCATAAAAAGCAATGGCAGGCAAAATATGGTTACGACTGCAACAGAAAAAATCCAACCGGCCAATGCCGGAGAAGACAAGCTAATTTTCATTTGTCTATATATTCGGATGCCATTGTTTTCGGGTAAAGACACCAAGAACTTTTCCTTGCAAAATTTTTCCAAATGAAGGGTTGTTGCGTGATTCGCCCGTAAAATGTTCTTCACTCAAATGGTAGGTGGCTGAGGGGGCGAAAAAAGTTAAATCAGCTTCTGCTCCTTCGGTTATAGAGGCAGGAGCAAGTTGAAGATAAGCAGCAGGTTGATACACAATAAGGTCGAGAATCTTTTCGATCGAGTGAGTGTCATCACCCAGCGACATGATAAGATAACTGAATGAAGTCAGTAAATTATGCATACCGTAAGCAGCAAAATTCCATTCACATACTTTTGCTTCAGGATTGTGGGCGTAATGGTCACTTACCACCATTCTTACAATACCTTCATTAATGTATTTTTTCAAGTTTTTGATAAGGTCGTTGGAAATCAAAGCAGGAAGAGTTTTAAATACCGGATCAAATGTTTGAAGGTAAGTTTCATCAAACGAAAGAATATAAGAAGGGATAGATACAAAGACATTTGAGAGCTTGGCCTTTTTTACCAAATCGAGAGCTTCCGGATGCACTACACCGTATAACTCTATGTGGTTGTCAAAAAGACCGGCAAACCTAAGAAGGTTGGAAACGGCTTGTATTTGAGCCAAAGCCGGAATTCCTTTAAAGCCAAGTTTCAATGTAAAAGGCGATTCCCATACATTTTGTTTGAATGTTAGCGATTCTTCTATGGGATAAAACGAAAACAATGGTTTGAAAGTAGAAGTATATTGCAATACACGGAATAAAAACCCCCAATCGTTGATTGGCTTTTTGTTGTCTGAGAATCCAATAGCCCCGGCTTTTGTCATTTCATAGTATGGATTCATTTGACGGCCTTGTCTTTCGAAAGATAAAAGTCCAAAAGGCAGCACTTTCACAGGAAAACTTTTGGTATTTTGTAAGATATATTCGATCAAAGTTTTGTCATGGGCCTGTGGGGTTGTTTCAGGAAATACAACAACAGTAGTAAATCCGCCACGGATGGCATAAGAACAAGTTTCTTGAAGAGTTTCCTTAAACTCAAAACCCGGATCGCTGATATTTACATGAGCATCAATCCAGCCGGGCGACACACAAGCATTGGGCAATTTAATGACTTTGTGTTCTTTGGCCGGGATAATTTTTTTGGATATTTTAGAGATTTTACCTTGTTCAATCAAAATATCGCAAGTAGTTAAATGAAATGGAGAATGTTTATCGAAAATTTTAATGTTTTGAAATAAAAAACCCATTTAAAGAAATTTTAAAATTAATAATTCGGCCATTACAAAAATCAATGCCAATATTAAAAAATAATTGGCAATTGACAAGCCCGATTTAAGCTCTTTGATAGTGTTTTGCAAATTGTTTTGATTATTGGCAAACAATATAAAATTGTCGTGTTGGTCGCAAAATTTTTCAAGTTCGTGGAGGGAGATGGCTTCAGGGTTTGATTCGGATCGTTGGTAGTTGAAGGCACAATAAACCAAAGTAGTGTCTTCAGATTTTAAAGGATAGATGCCCGGTTGGTCAGGGAAATAATGGAATACGGCCAATGTTTTGTTTCCTTTTCTCAAAATTTCGGGAATAATCTCATTGTTTTCTACTTTGAGGTAAATTTTTTTTCTAGTGTCAATATTGTCGGGGAGTGTCAATGCATCATTGCTTCCGATCGTAATATTGTTGATGACAGAAGATGAGGATTGCAAAGCAATGTTGTGAATGATGGGAGCAAACAAGGCATGATATACAAAGGGATTATTTTTATCGAGAGGAGAAGTGAAAAAATAAATATGGCCATTTTCATAAGGAATTTCTATTAAAAAGGGGCGATCATTCAAAAAGGTCATTATTTTTTGGGACCTTGGAGAAAGTCCGGAAACCGGCAAATAATGGTCTGTTTGTGGCATGAAAATTTTTCCGGGTTTAGCGTCAAAAATTTGCTGCAACAAAGGGTGTTGCCAATTGATATCATGAATTGTTTGGTTGGACGTATCCATTGGTCCTACCGTAATGGCCGAGAATTGTTTCAAAAATTCTTCAAAAGCCATGTGATCAGCTTTTTCAGAAGGAGATAAAATAATGTTTTTTCCTTGCTTAAGCAGGTTCTTGAAAAGGTCTCCCCAAAAAACTTGTGGTTGGTCAATATTGTCTAATACCACGCAATCGTATGCCGTAAGATTTTTAAAGTCAGGCTCAGACAATGAGACGGTTTTCGATTGAAATACGGAATCACTTAAAAATACGGCTTTCATAGGCGTGTTGTCGTTTTTCCGGTTGGAAATCAGCAATACATTGATGTTGGATTTTACGAGATATGCAAGATAATAGCTATCGTCAAACACCACAGGATTGTCTTCTATTTCCATCATCATCTCCACATTGCCTGCTTGGGTTTCTTGGTAATCTATTTGAACAACCGTAGAACTTACGGGGCCAATTGAAAAGGTCATGGGATAAAGATTTTCATTTATTTTTATTTTTAAAGGAAGGTCTGTGTAGAATTCCTTCGAAAAATTGACAATTTTAATGTTTATTTTGTCTTGCGAAAGAAATTGTCTGTATGGTTTGTCGAACCAAACCGTATCGATGCTTAGGTTGGCCGGTTGGCGGTATTGTAACGGTATAAGATGAATACGGTTTTTGTTTTTACCAAGAAGGTTGAATACAGTTGTATCACGTATGAATGATTTTTGAAAGTCGCTAATGATGTAAATGTCTCTATATGAAAGGGTATCCGGGTGTTTTGCAACAATTTTCTGTGCTAATTGTTCAAAAGGTTGAGAAAAAGGAGATATTTTGATTTCTTCAATTACTTCACGGGCTCGGTCGGCGGGCAAATACACATCAGGTTGAACACCTGTGGTGAAATACAATGTCCTGAACAAAACATCCTGCCCCTTGTATGCTTCAATGATATCGTTGGCGAGAACGATGGATTTGTCAAACAATCTGCCATCATCGCCATTCCATTCCATGCTAAAGGAATTGTCTATAAATATATCCACATAAGCAGCTTTTGAAGAACTGTCATTCTTTTTGACATAGGGCCCGGCAAACGCAAAAATTAATGCAGACCAAAACAATATTCTTGCGGCCAGGAGCAATCTCTTTTTTATTTTGTTGACAGCTTGTTTTTCAGACAGAATCGAACGCAACAATTTATTATTGCTAAAATATACCGGCACAAACCTGTGGAAATTCAACAAGTGGATGATGACAGGAATAGCCAGTAATAACAATAAATACAATATGGAAGGATGATAAAAATGCATGATAACTTTTATTCAATCAATTCATAATACTCATCATCGTATTCTTTTTCTTTCTTCAGAAATATTCTATAAAGGAGCATGCCGGCTACAAAACCGCCAATATGAGCCCAAAAAGCAATGCCCCCAACGCTCTCGCCCGGCGACAAAGCAGCAATAGACAAATTGACCAGTCCGCTGAACAACTGTCCGGCAAACCAAAACAATAAATAGATAAAAGCAGGAATCTGAATAAAATCTATGAAAAAGAAAATGATTAAAAGAAACACGATTCTGGAGTGAGGAAACAAAAGCATGTATGCCCCCATCACGCCGGAAATGGCTCCCGACGCACCTACAGCCGGGATGGTTGAATGGGAGTTGATAAGAAAATGTGTATAGGAGGCAATAACACCACATAACAAATAAAAAAATAAGTAACGGACATGCCCCATACGGTCTTCCACATTGTCGCCAAATATGTAAAGTGTCCACATATTTCCAATAAGGTGAGCGCCCCCGCCATGTAAAAACATATTAGTGAAAAAAGGCCAATAGTTATCGGGAGAAAGACCTGTTTCCATTGCAAAATATTCACTTGTATAACGGGCCGGAACTAAACCGAAATGATGAAAAAACCAATCCAATTCCAATTCGTTGAGTTGCATCTGAAACAGGAAAACAACTATATTGAGAAAAATCAATAAATAATTGACAAATGGATAAGATCTCGACGGAATGGTATCATACAATGGAAACATCAGTTGTCGGTTTTATGCTACAAATTAAAGGAAAACTATGGGAAATTTTTTAAAACTTTTCAAAACAATAGTTTATTTCGTTCTTTGGTTTTTTTAAAATCTGCTTGAATTTGAACAGAATAGTTGCCGCTGAAGGCAAACATAAAGATACGGCATAATGATTTGATTTTATCTTCCGACAATAAATTGAACGGAGATATCATAACGGTAAAATTTAACCTTGGATCGTGGAAAAATCAACAACTTTTACGAAAACTTCGGTTAATGAAGATTAATTGAAGGCGTGTTTTCACTTTTTGAAGAAAGGTGAATTTTTTGGATTGATATGCATATTTGATTTTTTTGTGATGCAACACCAAAAAAAGATAATCATAAGGAAGATCCCAGATAGCATATCGTTTCAAATACAGGATGTCGAAATGTTGTAAAATGACAGGCAGCCAGGTGTCTAAAAAAAGAGGTTGGTCAACAGGTTGTAGATTTTCATCATTGTTTTGATTTAGAAAGTGTAAAAACGCCGGGTCAGGTATATGGATAAAGATTTTTCCGTCAGTTTTTAGTATGTTTTTGCATTTTTCAAAAATGGCTTCATGTTGTTCTAACGGGATATGTTCCAAAACATCGGGAAAAATAATGTAATCAAATTTTTGATGAGTTTTAAAATTGATGAAATCTGCTGTTTCAAAGTTTATTTGTTTAAATTTTTGCAATAATTGTTTAGCCAGATTGATACTTTGAGGGCTAATATCAAGACCTGTCAAAGAAGCATTTGGAAAATGCCTTGCCAATAAAAAAGTAAGTGTACCTATGCCACAACCAATTTCTAGTATATCAGAACTTTCTTGACGGTAGATAAATCTTTTGAGGTGCTCCAAAATTGCAAGATGCCTTTCATTGATGCCGGTTTTAAATTGTCTTTCAACCCAATTATCGTAAAAATTAACAGAATCGGTCATGAAGCTCTATATTTTTTGATGATACTGTGAAGTATATTCAAATCATTTTTATTTAACAAAACAAAATTTCTTAAAGGGATATTGTATTTGTTTGCGAAATAAAAAATAACGACTAAAGTGGTAATAAAATAAGAAGCCGCACTGGCAGCGGCCGCACCGGTAATGCCAAAATCCGGAATAAGTAACAAATCCAAAAGAATCGTGACAACTAGGCCAATAACCGAACCCATCAGATTAATTTTTACCAGGTTTACCCCTGCAAGATGACCGGCCAAAATATTCGTTATGGTAAAAGGTATGGCTCCCACCAAAATAATTTTAAATGCCAGGGCAGAAGGAATAAATTCTTTTCCATAAATAAGAGGAATGACAAAATCCGAAATTATAAACCCGCTGCCGCCCAGCAACAAGCAAATATAAAATATGATACGGGCTATGTTGACCGATTTTATTGCTTGATTATCTCCGGAATTTTTGGCAATATAAGGAAATAATACACCGGAGACAGAACCGGGTATAATCCAAATCATTTGAGCAAGTCCGGATGCTATGGAGTAATAACCCAAATCTTTTGGTCCCTTAAAATATTCTACCAGCCAATAGTCCAACCGATAATTTAAAAATTGAGCAGCATTGGCTAAATATGCCAACAGACCCCAGGCAAAAAAAGTTTTTAAACCTTTAAAATCTGCGGTCAGAATCCCGGGTTTGTTTCTTAACTCTGCAAAACCGGGACTTAATTGCATTTTGGATCGGATGGGAATCCACATAGCCACAAAATTTAATACATACGCAAGCGTATTCAAACGCATAAAATTTTCAACCGACAAATAGGGTTTAAAAATTGGCAGATAAAACAATATAAATGCAGAAAACATCAAAGCAGGAAGAAGAATTCTTGTAATGTTGGCTTTGTTAAACTGAAAAAAAGAGGTATAAATGCTGATTAAGACACTAAACATTTGAAAAGCATAAATAGAGATGCATAATAATACGATTCCTTCCAAATCATCCTTTGTTTTGGGAAGCAGCCCTACAGGGAGCCGGTCTTGAAAGAAAAAATAAATCGTGAAAAAAAGAATGTCGATAACAAGAAAAAATACAGCCAAAAAATTAAAGGAGGGTTTTAAAATCCGTTCATCTTTGCTAAGAAAATAAACTAGAGAAGATTGGAGACCAAAACTCAACCAGATAGTAAGTAAATTCACAGAGGCCTGATAGATGGCAAAATGTCCTCTTCCCTCCGGGCCCAGCAAGCGTGCCAGCAATACAGAATTTGCCACACTGAGCCCAACTACAAGTATGTTGGAAAAAAGAGTTTGGGCCGTATGTTTTTTGAAAGACATAATTTGAAATGCCGGGCTAAATTATGCAATAGAAATGAATAAATTTTTTGCGTTACATGGTTTTCCGGATATTTTATAAATCGTACGATTTCCTATACGTGATGATATTTTTCGCCTTTCATAATGCTGAATCCCCTGTAAATTTGCTCCAACAATAATATTCTTGCCAGGCGGTGGGGTAATGTCATTTTAGAGAGAGCAATCAACTCTTTGCATTGACTTTTGACGGTATCGTCCAAACCATAACTTCCACCAATCACAAAGACAACAGGAATAGACAACATTTGCCATTGAGATAATTTTTGGGAAAATTTTACAGAGGAATATTCTTTGCCATTTTCATCGAGACCGATTAAATAATCTTTGTTCTGTAATTTTTTTAGAATCTTTTCACCTTCTTTACGAATAATATTTTGGATATTTCTTTCGTTTTTTGCCGCAGGTATTTTTATTATTTCGGGGGAGGAATAAAGTTTGATTCTTTTGATGTATTCTTCACAAATTTTTTCTATGGCAGAATCACTTCCCGATTCTACATAAATGATCTTTAATTTCATAGATGGAGCAGCTTATAAAAACTTCACTTTATGAGGCCGTTTGTTAGCACCGAAGGCAGTTTTAAAACCAAGCGTGAATTCCATGGCACCATAGCCATTGGTTACAGCTTTTAAAGCAGAAACATTGTAATCATATGAAAATCCAAAAACTAATCCTGCCCAGTGAATTCTTAACATGGCAAGCAGAGCATCATTACTTCTGTAGTAAGGGCCGAATGATATGGAAAATTCGTTGCGATAGTTGGTGATGCGGGTTCTTTCCTGTATTTTTAATTTTAATTCTGTACCAAAATTGAAGTATTTGTTTGGACCCTGTAACGAATAAATAAAAGAAGGCACTATGGCTGCAATGGATTGTTTAAACCCAATTTCGGCATTGGCATGAAATAACCAGCGCCTGTCCATGTTTTCTTGAATGGAACGCATGGAAATATCGCCTGTGTTGATATGATGCGTGGCGATTCCTGCAGAAAAAATATGCAATTCGTCGGATGTTTGATAAGACCAATTAATGCCTGCATTCAAATCAAACAAGGTTTTGCTGGCAGTAGGCAGTGCTTCGTTAGGGTCTATATTTTGGTTAAAATTATTGCCATTCCATTGATTGTCCCAGGTTAAGTTTAAAAAAGATAAGCTTCTTTGAATGGTACCGGCTTGAAAACCTATACTCAAATGGCTTAATTCGCTTCCGCCGGTAAGATCAAAATGATAAGCAAACGATGCATAGCTTCCTGTTGACCGAAAACGCGAATCGCCGGTTATATCGTTGAAAAATTGCAATCCACCACCCATAAAGCCATTGGAAATTTTACCTTTAAAAAATGAACCGTCGGCACTAAAATACATACTGGTGAATGGATCGCCAAATGCATTCCATTGGGTACGATAGTTGCCCAAAAATCTGAAAGCTCCATTGAACAAGCCATTGGTGGCCGGATTGAATGCCACAGGCATGTTGAGGTATTGTGTGTGGTGAATGTCTTGTTGGGCAAATAATCCAATCTGCAAGGAAAATAAAAATAGGATTATGTTGATATTTTTCCGGTTCATATCTTTAACGTATTAATGTTACATTTCCTTTAAGAACATGTCTTTTACCGTCGGCAGTTCTTGCATCGAGCATCCAAACAAACACGCCCGGGTCTTCAGGTACGCCATTTACAGTTCCATCCCAACCGTATTCTTGATTGGATGATTCGAAAATTTTCTGCCCATAGCGGTTGAAAATTTTAAAATTCATCGAAGTGATGCCATATCCCCTTACATACAAGACATCATTATTTCCGTCTCCGTTAGGAGAAAAAGCAGAAGGCACACCTATTGCATAAGATTTGACAACATACACCCAAACAGTGTCATATGCTTCACAATAGTATGGGTTGATATATTTAACTATATACATTGTAGTGTCTTCCGGTTGAGTATAAACCGACCGGCAATAGTAACAATCTACCAAATCTTTGGGCGACCAAAAATATTGTCCCCCTTGAAAATCTGCTACGGCATAAAGATTGACAGGATTGGTTGCACCTGCATAAATGGTCGTATCTGAGAATCCTTTGACAGTTGGCAAAGTGTCTATGGTGATGGTTTTGATCATGGAATCAACTCCAAAGCTATTGGATACGAATAATTTAATAGTAAACGTGCCTGTGGTGTCATTTAACCAACAAGGCGAATCGGCAACCGGAGTTGTAAATGTATCGGGATTGGCGCCTTGAAATACCCATAACCAGCCGGTAGGTTGATTGGCGCTTGTACTCACAAATTTCACACAACCGTTATAGAAACAAACTTTCGGAATTTCAAAATTTGCAATGGGAGGTTTGCATGCACTTACATAGATAAAACTATCGATGGTCAAGGTATCAGAACCATAACTGTTGGTAGCTATCAAGGTAACCGGAAAATAACCTGTGTCGTTATAGCAGATATTGGTTGGGTTTTGTGAAGTGGATACATTTGGCGTGGCACCGGGAAACAGCCATTGCCAACCGGTGGGGTTATTGGTGGATAAATCGGTGAAGTTGATGCAAGAATCTTTACAGATATAATTTTTGTCTGCCGAAAAATTTGGTTGTGGACGGCAATCGTTCACCTGTATGTAATTAACCAATGTCAATGTATCGTAATTTGTACCGTCTGAGACAATTAACGTAACATCATAAGAGCCCGGAGTGTAATAGCAAATCGAGGCAGGGTTTTGAGCCGTGGACGAAGATGGTGTGCCGCCCGGGAATAACCATTGCCAGGAAGTTGGATTTCCGGTTGATTGATCGGTAAAATTAATGCAAGTGGATGCACAAATAGTGGTTTGTGATGCAGAAAAATTTGCCACCGGTCCGGATGAACAATTGTTCACGGTGATGACGATAGTTGTGTCGTCGGTATTTGACCCGTCAGAAACCTGCAGCGTCACATTATAGGTTCCCGGGGAGTTAAAGCAAACACTTCCCGGGTTTTGTTGAGTAGAGGAAGAGGGAGTACCGCCATTGAAAGTCCAGTTCCATGAGGTTGGGTTACCGGTGCTGGCATCGGCAAAAGTGATGCATTGACCGGCACAGATAGAAGTTTGCGAAGCATTGATAATGGCTGTTGGACCGGCGCAACTGTTCACGGTGATGACGATAGTTGTGTCGTCGGTATTTGACCCGTCAGAAACCTGCAGCGTTACATTATAGGTTCCCGGGGAGTTAAAGCAAACACTTCCGGGGTTTTGCAGGGTAGAGGAGGATGGAGTGCCGCCATTAAAAGTCCAGTTCCATGAGGTTGGGTTACCGGTGCTGGCATCGGCAAAAGTGATGCATTGACCGGCACAGATAGAAGTTTGCGAAGCATTGATAATGGCTGTAGGGCCTGATGGCGCAGCGGAAAAAAGTGTTATATTGTCAACGGCAAATGATGGATCTGCACCATTGCCGTCATCATCATTAACCCAGCGAAAACCGATTTTAACATTGGGATTATTGTTGGCCGAAGCCGGTAAAGTAATGGTAAAAGCTGTCCATTTACCTTGTGGATTGCAAGAAGCATTGTTTGATTTTGGCAAACTGCTAATTTGTGTCCAATTGGTGCCGTCAAAATACCAAAGAGTGGCATCATCGTCTGTACCTTCGCCTTCTTCCATGTATTCAAAACTTAGTGTGATATTGCTTTGCCCTGTACAATTGATGGTAGGTGATTCAACCCTTTTGTCGGTGATTACACAAATGCTGAAATTTGAACAGAATCCACCGGCATTATAAGTGGCACCAAGGTCAGCAGGTATAGAGAAGGATGTCACGGCAGCATTACCCACATGGAGGGTTCTGTTGGTAAGAGAAGCGTTGTTGCCACACCCGTCGCCGCAATTGCCGGACCCCATTCCGGCTTCCATGGCACTTACAAACCACAAGTTTGCATATGGGTCGTTGGTACCTGTATTGGTAACCGTCCACGTACCATTGGCACTGACAAAACCATTGGCAGATTGACCTTGAGAGCAGCCTGTTCCAAAGTCCTCAGTCCAAAATACTTGACTGTATGTAGGAAAAACTATTAAAAACCCAATGAGAAAAAATATGGATTTATTCATGTTGATTTTTTTGGCTAATTTAATAAATTTTTACAACTCATCCATTAAAAATGACAATGTGTCAACATTATCGGCAAATTCATCTATCGCAGGGAATTGGGATTTGCCAAATGCGACATTGCAAAATTCATGTTTGCCGACAATGCATTGAATATCGTCTTTGTGGTCTAAAATAAAATTGGCCAGCTGATCGTTGTTTTTATAAAATCCATAATGAATTACGCTGACCGGACTGTGTAATTGTTGTTCTTTTCGCAGCAAAAACAAACCGTTGTCTTCATATGGAATTCTGTTCATGGCAAACACACTTCTGTAATACATGTAATTGTTGATATACTTATTGTTTTCAATTTTCACATTACATAATTCGGTAAAATTTTTCAACCAATCTTTTAGATCAATATCAAGGGGGAAGATTAAATAATTCACATTACGGCATCCCAAACCATAATATAAAAAAACATCTTTGGCAAGCTCTTTTAATTCTTTTGCGGTTTCACGGCCTGTAATGATACACAATGAATTTCTGTTTTTGCGGAAAATATGGGGCAAATTTCCGAAGTAATACTCGAAATAGCGGTATGTATTGTTGCTTCCTGTGGCAATGATGGCATCTGCCTGCCGAATTCTTTCGACAAAGGAAATTCTTTCGGCAGAAGGGTCAAACTGCATAAGAATTTTGTGTATTTCCGGCAATAATCGGTTGTCGTCTGATGAGCATTTGACTAAAACTTCATGACCGCTCAAATATGCCATCAGATAATCGTGAAACCCCACCAATGGAATATTTCCCGCCATGATGATTCCAACGCGTTTTTGCGATCTTGGTTTCGAGTGATAACGATTTAAGAAATTTTCTAATGTGCTTTTGTTTAGCCATGAAGCAATATTAGAGATAGCATTGATAACTTGTTCGGGATCAAACCAGCCGTTGAAATGCTTTTCTTTAAGAATGAGTTCGTAGAATTGTTTTACTTCCGAAGAATAAGTTCCTTCAGGATTTTGATGAAATTTTACTATTTCATCAAAAAAATCGCCAAGATGGGATAAAGCGGAAATCTCTTTAACAAAATTATCGGTAGTAACCATATTATATTTATCTTTGCGTCAAAGTTAAAAATTAAGTTTTACTATGGCTATTAAAATAACAGATGAATGCATCAATTGTGGTGCATGTGAACCGGAATGCCCCAACAATGCAATATACGAAGGAGGGCAAACCTGGCGTTTATCTGATGGTACAAATTTAAAAGGCCAATATACCCTGCATGACGGAAGAACAATTGATGCAGATGAAGAACAAGAACCTATCAGTTTGGATTATTATTATATTGTTCCGGATAAATGCACCGAATGTGTTGGTTTTCATGATGAACCGCAATGTGCGGCCGTATGTCCGGTCGATTGTTGTGTCCCTGATGAAAATCATGTGGAGTCAAAAGAAGAGCTATTGGCCAAAAAAGAACGTTTGCACTTATAATTCAAATTTTTTGTCTAAAATTATACATCGTTTAGGTGTGCCCATGACTTTGGTGACTTTGTTATGGGCACCTTTTTTTTGTTTTGCCCAGTGCGAGCAAAAAGTTACAGGATGGATCGAACAAGTCCGGCATGCCGGTCCGGAAAAAAAAATAGCAGTTTCGGATTCGATCAGAGATTGTTTGATAAAAAATTCCGGAGTATTACAACCTGAGGCATTTCACAAACATCCTTATTTAAAAATGATAAAAAGTGAAGATGGCCGCTTGACAATTTTCTCATGGGCCATACCGGATGATTTTTTTGTAGATTATTTCGTTTTGATTTTATATGGAAAAAAGAATAAAATCAAAACCTTTTACTTTATCGATACAACATCTTCAAATAGTTTTACTTATTCCGATAAGGTTTCTCAAAAGCGATGGCCGGGAGCAGTGTATTATGATCTCTTGCCGGCAGGGAAAAATCAATGGGTTTTGGTTGGATGGAATGCAGGTAACATGTTCTACAATGTCAAGTTGATTGAAACGTTATCTATCAGAAAAAATCAAGTGGAGTTTGGAATTCCGTTGTTGATGGAAAACGGTAAAATGATTTCACGTAAGGTATTTAAATTTGCAGAAGAATCAATATTTACTTTGAAAATAGATCACAAACAAAAACATATTATTTTCGATCATCTGATTGCATTACAAAACAGTCAATCTCATCCGGAAGCTTTTATGGTGCCGGATGGCTCTTATGATGCTTTTGTTTACGACAAAAAGAAAAAAAGATATATTTACACACCAAAATATGATGCATTAAATCCAAAAGATTCGAAAGACAAGCTATATAAAGATCCCAGGAAATAGTCCGTTTGAGAGAAGGATCTTCAATTTTAATGTATATTTCATCGTATAGATTTTCTTATGATCTTGTTTTTTCGTTCAAAGAAATATCGATTCGTTCACTTTTCTTGAGAAGCGTTAATTTTTTTTGATTTGTTTTTTTTTGCGATAATAATTGCAAATAACTGTCAATCCGCATTCACTGCAGAGAGGATTACGTGCTTTACAAACATAGCGTCCGTGTAAAATCAACCAATGATGAACATTATGGATATAATCGGGAGGGAATATTTTGACAAGACGTTTTTCGGTCTCAACCGGTGTTTTGGTTGGTTTACCAAAACCGATTCTGTTTGACACACGGAAAACATGTGTGTCAACAGGCATATTGGGTTGGTGAAACAAAACAGAAGTAAGCACATTGGCAGTTTTGCGTCCGATACCGGGGAGTTTTACCAGTTCTTCAACTGTTTGAGGCAATTTGCCATTATATTTATCTACAATAATCTCCGCCAGTTTTTTCAAGTTTTTTGCTTTGCTGTTGGGATATGAAATGCTTTTGATCAGTTCGAAAATTTCTTGTTCACTTGCTTTGGCCAGAGATGCAAAGTCGGGAAATTTTTGAAAGAAGGCGGGGGTGGTTTGATTGACACGTTTATCGGTGCATTGTGCCGATAAAATAACGGCCACCGTGAGCTCATATTCGTTTCTGTAGTTTAGTTCGGTTTTTGGATGGGGCATTTTGGCCGAAAAATATTCTATGATAAACTTTGCTTTTTCTTTAGCGGTCATAATCCAACAATAAATTTTCTATTAATTGACGATTGGTGTCATTGTCCCATGGCTCGCTACCACTTGTTTTTTTTACAATTTTTCCGTTTTTGGACAAAATAAAAGTAGTGGGGATGAGCGAATGTTTGTATACATCCGGAATATCCCCGGAATTGTAGTAATAAAAAGGCAGACCGGTATTCTTATCTTTTTCAAACCGTTTGATGCGATCCGGTTTCTCATTGCTAATCAATAAAAACACAACCTCATCTTTATAGTCCTCCCAAAGATTTTTGATATTGGGCAACTCTTTAATGCAAGGACCACACCAGGTAGCCCAGAAGTTTAAAAAAATCACCTTTCCTTTAAATTGGCTTAATTTTACTTTATTGCCGTCTAAATCATAAAATGTAAATGAATAATCGGCAAGTGTGTATGATTGGGAGGTGTCAATTACCGGGGGGGTTTTTACATTTTGTTCGATGGTAGAAGGTGTTGACAAATCTTTTTCAGGCGATATTTGGGTGTGAGGCGAAGAATTTTCTTGTGTGGTATTTTGTGATTCTTTGTTTTTTTTTGATTTAGTTTTGAAAACACCACAAGACATACATATTGCCAAAAACAAAGTCGAAAAAAGCAAGGTTAATTTGGTATTCATCATTATCAGGAATGGTATTGGTTAAAAATTTCATTGGTCAATTCTAAAGCGTTTGAAAGTTCGTCAAAATTCACGCCATGTTTTAAGTTTTTTTCTGTAGCACATTTCAGAATGGTTTCTGTGGCTATGTTTCCGGTAAGAGTATCTTTTGCCATTGGACATCCGCCATAACCTTTTAAAGCTCCATCAAAAAAGCGACAGCCACTGTCTATGGCTGCCAAAATTTTTTCTTTGGCAGTTTGTGGAGTGGAATGTAAATGGGCGCTCACTGTAACAGAAGGCAATTCGTTTGATACCAATCTAAACAAAGGAGAAATATTTTCTTTATCAGAACAACCCACTGTGTCGGCTAGTGCAAGATGCTTCACACCCAATGACGATATTTTGAGAGCCCATTCAACAACCAATTCCGGAGACCAACGATCACCATAAGGATTGCCAAATGCCATGGAAAGATAAACCAAAAGTTTTTTTCCTTTTTTTTCTGTCAGGTTTTGCATTTCTTCCACCAAAGACAGCGATTCTTCCAATGTTTGATTCACATTTCGTTTTTGAAAAGTAGGGGAAACAGAAAAAGGGTAGCCCAGAAAACTAATTTCGTCAAACTGTGTGGCATCTTCGGCACCACGTTTATTTGCGACGATGGCAAGCAATTTTGTGTTGGTGCCGTCCAAATCAAGCTTCTTTAACACTTCTACCGTATCAGCCATTTGTGGAATGGCTTTTGGAGAGACGAAACTGCCGAAATCCAAACGGTCAAAACCACATTTAAGCAAACGATTGAGATATTTTGCCTTTAATTCAGTCGGTATCATTTGCTTTATTCCTTGCATGGCATCCCGTGGACATTCGGTGATGTATATACGGTCATTCATGAAAATTATCGTTTAAAATTAGTAAATTCAAGTGGCAATTTAATTTCGGTATCTTGTTTGATCAGTTGCATCACTTTTTGCAAATCATCGATATTTTTACCCGAAACTCTGACAGAATCGCCCATAATTTGAGCTTGTAATTTCAACCCCGATTTCTTTACCAATTCCACTATTTTTTTAGCTTTTTCTTTGGCAATGCCTTCCACTATTTTGATTTCTTTTTTCATCATTTTTCCGGAGGGATATGGTTCCATTGTCCGGTCAAACGCATAGATGTTGACTCCTTGCTTTGATGCGCGTGTGAGTAATAATTCTTCGATTTGTTCGATACCTAACGCATAATCGGTTTCAATCTTTACCAACTTTTGTTTTTTATCCAGTTCGATAGATGTATGGTAAGCACGGAAGTCATAACGGTTATCTATTTCACGTTTTACGGTATTGATAAGATTGTCAATTTTTTGCAAATCGGGTTTCGCTTCAATGTCAAAAGACGGCATAATCAATTTATTTATTGCAAAAAAACGAAAAAATAAATACTTCAATTTTTGGAATAAGAAAATTTAAGCAAGCCAAAGGTCAAAACCTTGACTAAATTTATGGGAAAACAATTAACGGAAAAAAATTACCTTTGAAGCCCAAATTTGTAACATGACGTTGATAAAATCAATTTCGGGCATTCGTGGAACCATCGGTGGCAATACGGGTGAAAATCTTACACCACCGGATATCACACAATTGGTGGTTGCCTATACTGCCATGATCAAAGAAAAATTTCCGGGAAAAAAGTTAAAGGTGGTTATCGGCAGGGATGCGAGGGTGTCCGGTGAAGCTTTGGCATCGATGGTCAAAGGTATCCTGGCACTATGTGGAATAGATGTGGTTGATGCCGGCCTGGCCACTACACCTACTGTGGAAATGGCTGTTACTGCTTCGCAATCGGATGGCGGCATCATACTAACGGCCAGTCACAATCCTGCAGAGTGGAATGCGCTAAAACTGCTTAATGAAAGAGGAGAATTTATTTCGGCTGAAGACGGAAACAGGTTATTGCAGTTGATCGAACAAAAAACATTTCTTTTTCCCGGAGTGAATGATTTGGGCAATATCAGCGGACAAGATTTTCTCGAATATCATATCAACAGCATTGTCAATCATTCTTTAGTAGATAAAAAGGCCATTGAACAATCCGGATTTAGAATAGTGGTTGATCCTGTAAATTCGGTTGGATCCATTGCAGTGCCGGCATTGCTTGAAAGTTTAGGTGTGAAGGAGGTGATTATGATCAATGGTGAGCCAAATGGAAGATTTAACCATAATCCGGAACCTTTGCCAGAACATCTTAAAGATTTAAGCATGGCTGTGAAACAACATAAAGCACATTTGGGAATAAGCGTGGATCCGGATGTAGATCGTTTGGCATTGGTATGTGAAGATGGCAGTATGTTTGGCGAAGAATATACATTGGTAGCGGTGGCAGATTATGTATTGCAGCACCGCAAAGGGCCGGCAGTTTCAAATTTGTCGTCTTCTCAAGCATTGAAAGATATAGCATTAAAACACGGTTGTGAATATTATTCTGCCGCAGTAGGTGAGGTAAATGTGGTCAAAAAAATGAAAGAAACCGGAGCGGTGATTGGTGGAGAAGGCAACGGGGGAGTGATTTTGCCCGATTTGCATTATGGTAGGGATGCATTGGCAGGTATCGCATTATTTCTGTCATACCTTGCCAAATTACCGTCTAGAAGTATGATTGAACTAAAAAACTCTTATCCGTCATACGTAATGATAAAAGATAAAATACCGTTGGGGTCTTTATCATTTGATGGCATTTTAAAAGATAAAATAAAAAATTCTTTTTCACAAGCAACTTTTAATGAAGAAGACGGATTGAAAATAATTTTGGAAAATAGCAAACAATGGATACATATCCGCCCTTCCAATACTGAGCCAATTTTGCGGATTTATGCAGAAGGCCCGGATGAGATGTCTTTAAAGAAATTGTTGGATGAATTTAAAAATTTGTTGAATACATAAACTCATAAAGATGCAAAAAGAGATGATATATCTGGATAATGCAGCAACAACCGCTTTGGATCCTGAAGTTTTGAAGGTAATCGAAGAAACCGCTCAAATATTTGGAAATCCGTCATCTATTCATCAGGCCGGTCGTAAAGCAAGAACGATTATTGAAGAAAGCAGAAAAAAAATTGCGTCTTTTTTGCATTGCAGTCCCGGCGAAATTTTTTTTACATCAGGAGGGACAGAAGCCGATAATTGGGCAATATTTGGAGTGTTGCATAAATATCCCATAAAAGCCATTATCACTTCACCCATTGAGCATCATGCCGTATTGCACACTGTGGAATATTGGGCACAAGAAAAGAAAATCCCATTATATTTTGTAAACTTATTGCCCGATGGACATGTTGATCTTGATCATTTGGAAGATTTGTTGAAGAAAAATGCACCGGCCTTCGTGTCATTGATGCATGGAAATAATGAAATAGGAAATATCACATCCATCAAAAAAACCGGAGAGTTATGCAAAAAATATGGGGCTTTTTTCCATTCTGATACTGTTCAAACCATCGGGCATTTTTATTTTGAGTTAAATGATTTACCTGTTGATTATATCACCTGTGCAGCACATAAAATCCATGGTCCGAAAGGAATCGGATTTCTTTATGTAAACAATGAGGCATTGATTCCACCCATGATTCTTGGAGGCGCCCAGGAGAGAGGCATGCGTTCAGGAACCGAGAATGTGATCGGAATTGCGGCATTGGCTAAAGCATTTGAAATATCACAGGCAAATCGTGATAAGCATTTAGAACATTTGAAAACATTGAAAAAATATTTTGTGAATGAAATTCAAAAATTGCCATTTGAGATAGCATTTAACGGAGATGTTGAAGGTAAATCCCTGCCGCAAGTCGTCAATGTGAGGTTTCCAAAACATCCTTTCCCGGATGCAATGATCTATCGTTTGGATATGAATGGCGTATGTGCTTCCGGTGGATCGGCTTGTTCTTCAGGGTCACAATCTCAATCGCATGTTTTGAAAGCAATTGGGGTTGACCCGGCGTGTCCTTCTGTAAGATTTTCTTTCAGCCATCATACGACTTTGGAAGAACTGCAAAATGCCATAGAAATTATTTTTGCAACAGTCAAAGATATGTATGATCATTAAGTTTTTAGGTACCGGCACTTCTCAAGGAGTTCCTGTGATCGGTTGTCATTGCAGTGTTTGTTCTTCGGACAATCCGAAAGACAATCGGTTGAGGTCTTCGGTATTTTTGGAAGAAGATGAAACTAAAATTGTGATAGATGCAGGTCCTGATTTCAGACAACAGTTATTAAGAGAAAAAATCGAAGATCTGGATGCTGTTTTATTTACCCATGAACATAAAGATCATATTGCCGGGTTGGATGATATTAGACCTATCAATTATTTGAAAAAAAAAGAGATCGATGTATTTGCGACACCCAGAGTGATTAAAGCTTTAAAGCGTGAGTATCAATATATTTTTTCGGAAGATCCATATCCGGGTATCCCACAAATCAAGATTCATCCGGTCGGCAAAACCCGGAAGTTTAAAGTTAAATCTTTGGAAGTTACTCCGGTTGAAGTATTTCACCATAAATTGCCGGTATTGGGGTTTAGGATTAAAAATTTTGCATACATCACTGATGCCAACATGATTCCTGTCAAAGAATTGAAAAAACTTCGTTCGTTGGAAGTGTTGGTTTTGAATGCTTTAAGGAAAGAACCGCACCTATCGCATTTTCATTTGGAGGCCGCAGTGAAAATGGCTCAACAAATTGGTGCCAAAAAAACTTTTTTCACACACATAAGTCATTTAATGGGCATGCACGAAGAGGTTAATGCCCTTTTGCCCGAAAATATGTCTTTGGCTTATGATGGATTGACTCTGGAAATTTGATGAAATTATTGAATATGTCGAAAGCACATAATTTTATCCTATACATCGACAATTGTTTGGTAAAAGATTCAGATTTTTAAGAAAAACTCTTGTTTCGGGACCTTTCAAAAACAACAGGTCAAGAACAGAGACATCTCTCATAAAACCGGTTTTGTCTATGAAACATTGATAATATGCAGGAATGGAGAAAAGTTGCATTTTTTTCCTGAAAGGTGGATTTGGTCGAATATCTATAAAATCATGCGTATGATCGATCTCATCGCGGTTGGTTACAAGTTTTACGTCACAGTGATTGGCAATAAAGTCCATAGATGCCAGATTAAAATCAATCAAAAATTTGAAGGAGGCAAAATAAATTCCCTCAATAAATTCAAAGTAATATGAAAAATAAGGTGCCTGATTATAAGCCGTTTTGAGCGATCTCAAATGTTGCCTTATCCAGGGTTGACGATAATCTATTTTAATATCTTTTGTAAAAGAGGTGGGCTTGGGTTTTTCAATGGGAATGGTGAGTGAAAGCAGGCCTTGGGAAGTGGCTATATTTATCCGGTTTCTTAAACTTTGTTTTAAATAATGATCATTCAGGTCTACCAAATGAGGAAAGTTGATGATGGCAGCCCAATAATCCAGCGGGCCAAAAGGAACGGGTGATAAAAGAAACGGGTTATTATTCGTCACTTTTGACTACTTTAAACAAACGGTTCCAACGAATTTTTCCGTCAAACAATCCGAAGTCGGGGTCTAACGACAACCAAATGAAAACTGCTTTACCTACCACGTGATCTTCAGGAACAAACCCCCAAAAACGTGAATCCTGGGAGTTATGGCGGTTGTCTCCCATCATAAAGTAATAATTTTGACGAAAGGTATAGGAATCGGTTTTCTGTCCATTGATATAAATTTCATCTCCTTTCAATTCCAGCTTGTTGTGTTCATAAGCAGTAATGATACGTTCATACAGTGGCAAATTTTTCAAAGTAAGTTTTACAGTAGCCCCTTTTTGAGGAACCCAGAGAGGACCAAAATTGTCTTCGGTCCAATCATAATCGGGATGATTGGGAAAGATGGGAGTTTTTACAAAATATTTATAACCTTTTGGTTTGTTCTGCCTTGTAATAGAAACTACATTCGGGTATTTCTTTAACTTTTTCACACCTTCTTCCGTCATAATTATGGTGTATTCTCCATTGATGGCAGAAGGTTGATTTTGAAACTTTTCGTGTGTTATGTCTTCTTTGAATAACTTTCTTTCGTTAAGACCTACATCTTTTACTTTCACAGTGTAGGCATATTGCAGCCCTTTGGGTTTAAATGCCGGTTTACCATTGATATACAATTCAGTGTTGATGATTTCGAGGGTGTCGCCCGGCATTCCTACACAACGTTTGATGTAATTTTCTCTTTTATCTATAGGACGGTGTGTTACGTGAAAATTTCTATAAATATAATCCCTTCCCAAATCTCTGACCAATTGATAATACACTTGGTCCTGGTGTTCTAAAACCACGGTATCACCGGCAGGAAAGTTAAAAACCACAGGATCGTAGCGTTTTACTTTTCCAAGGCCGGGCAAACGATGATAGGGGAGTCTGACGATTTCGGAGTAGGATTTTGTAAATTGTGTGGTCGGCAATGTGTGATGAGTGAAAGGCACGGCCAGTGGAGTCATTGGAATTCTTGGTCCATAGGCCAATTTGCTGACAAACAAAAAGTCGCCGCGAAGAAGTGTTCTTTCCATGGAGGAGGTCGGAATGGTAAAAGCTTCAAAATAGAATGTACGTGCAAGGGTGGCCAAAACCACAGCAAATGTTATGGAATCAACCCATTCGCGCCATTGTGGTTTTTGATATTTTCTCCATTCTTCAAAAGATATCGGTTGAGGGTTTTCTTTTAAGATCAGATAAGGAAAATAAAAACCAGGAAAGAATGAAGCAAAGAAATGGTCTTTAAGGGACTCTTTTTTTATCCACCTTGCCATGTCTACCATCATACCCATCCACGAAACATAACCGGTAAATGGTATATAATAATTGACCCACCAATACCATGGCCGTTTAAAGTATTTTAAAAATAGCCATGTAGAATAGAATGGAATGAGTGATTTCCATGCATCATAACCCATTTTGGGAAACCATTTATAAATGGCCCAGTGTGTCAGTACAAATTGCAGGACAAAGAAAATTATCAAAAAACTGTATGGTATTGTCATAGGTTAAAATTTTAAAACATCAGACATTTGATAAACTCCGGAAGGTTGATTAATCAGCCATTCGGCGGCAATTAAAGCACCTTCTGCAAATCCTTTTCGGTTAAATGCTTTGTGAGATATTTGCAATTCGTCAATATCATTAAAAAACCTGACGATGTGTGTTCCGGTTTCTCCGGAAATGCGTTCGGACATTATGGGTATAATATTTTCATCATTAGTTGCATGATTGGTCCAACTTTTCCATTTCTTATTACCTGCAATAATCATCTCGGCTGTTGTTATGGCTGTTCCACTGGGTGAATCCTTTTTTTCTGTGTGGTGTTTTTCCAATATTTCACAATGATAATCATAATTATTCAGATACTTTGCTGCCCATTCGTTGAGTTTAAAAAATATATTCACGCCGATGCTGAAGTTTGAGGCATACAACAACCGTCCTTGTGTTTTATTGACAAGAGATCGTATGGCATCCAAATGTTGATACCATCCGGTGCTGCCTGTTACCACAGGTATACCCGCTTCCAAACACAATTTTATGTTTTCGGGGGCTGCTTCGGGATTGGTAAATTCAATGGCAATGTCACATTGTTTTAACAAATCCGGTGAAGGCAAGTTTTTAGAGTCGAACCGTGCAATCACTCGGTGATTTCGTCCGGAAGCAAGCAAATCGATCATTTTTCCCATTTTGCCGTATCCAATCAAGGCGATTTTCATCATATTCTGTCAATTTCTGTAAAATTCTGCTTCAAATATACTCTCATTCCCCGCATAATCATAAACTTTAAACAAAAAATGATTTTTACCGGGCCGGGTTTTACCTTCACTAAAACGATAGATCACCGATCCATTGCGAGGATTGTATTCCATCAAAACCCATTGTCCATTGATAAAACCATCGTATTTTTTTATACCGGATAAATTATCGCTAATTTTTAACCAGATGGTCTGAAAATTGTCCATATTTCTGCCTTGGCTGATATTTTTGGGTTCGATAGTTGGACTCACGGTATCGAGGGCAACCGAAAACCCGCCAAAGTATTTACTTTTTGAAATGAGATAATTGCCTTTCCATTCTTTATCGGGTAATATACTCCAGCGCATATTTTCATCATACCTTATCATGATGGCTTTATCTTTTAAATTTTCGGGCAATTGATCGCAAAGAATGGCAACATTCAATGGAAAATGCAAGGGAACCGTTGGGTTGTGAGCAAAATATACCGGAGTGATGGTGAGAGGGGTCTTCTCTTTTATTTTAAATTGAAATTTAATGTTTTCATAAAGCGAGTAGGGTTGCATGGTCAGAATAAACCGATCTTTGACAAAAACATTTTTTTCAAAACAATTGAAATATTTTTCATAGGGTTCTTCTATTTTCTCGGGTACAGGCAAATCATCTTTCGACACCAAGTAAAACTTCACTTCTGTCTGATTTCCTGCAAAATCCTTCATAATTAGTTTTATTTCATATTTATCTTTGAGCTCTGAATTTACCCGTGCATCTGTTTCATAGGTATATAATTGCAAAGGATTGCATTTGGAAATAAAACATTTTTCAACCATTTTTCTGTGCATAATATAAGTAGGGTAATCAATCAAAGCATTTAATCCGCGATTGTCATAAAAATCGACAGAATCGCTTTTGCGTTGATAGCGCAAAACTCCGTCTATATAAAGGTCTACTTGATAGATTCCATTGCGATTTGATGGGGAGTTTTGAATGTCATAACCTTTAAATCCAATACCTATTCTCCCTTTGAAATAAACAATATCGCCTATGGAGAGTGTGTATGATTCATTGTTTTTTTTGAGGTTGTAAAAAGTAGTTGTATTTTTACCATTGATAGAGGTTTGTTCGTCCAATGGGAAAAAATAAATTTGTTCGGGCGTAGGAGGAGTATTATCCGGAATGTTAAAACCGAAAAGCAAAGGATTTAAAGCCGTTTCGGTATAGGCATTTCTGATTTCAAAATGAAGATGGGGGCCGGCAGAGGCACCGGTGTTTCCGGACAAGGCAATGATTTCACCTTTTTTGATCGGCAGATCTTCAGGATTTGGTTTGAAATCTACTATCCATGATTGTTGGTTGTACTGATAATTTTTTACATACTTTTCAATTTTGGGTGAAAATTCTTTTAGATGAGCATAAACAGAAGTTAAATTATACTGTGGATGACGGATGTACAAAACGTTGCCATACCCCCAAGGCGAAACGGCGATCCGTTCTACATATCCATCATCTATTGCATATACACTCCAACCTTCTTCGCCATTTGTGCGGATATCCAACCCTGTATGAAAATGATTGCTTCTTAACTCTCCAAAATTGCCGGCAAGCAAAAGAGGAGGATCTACAGGAGAATGAAAATCATAGGATTTTTGTGCATATGCTTCAAAAACATCAAGCAGTAAAAAAACTGTCGTAAAAATCCAATTTTTCATCCGATATTGTTTCGGCAATAATACGTTTTACATACACGTTAAAATCAAGCATTAAGAAAATTTTATTAAAAAGAATATGTAAAAAAGATTAAATTTGCAAAAAGGAAAATTTACAATTAAATGGATATTGATCGTAAAATCAATGAGTTTGTTGAAAAAACCAATGTGTTGATTGAGAAATACAAATCTTTGCAGGCAGTTTGTGAAGCTTTGAAACAGGAGAATGAAAAATTAAAAAATGAAATAAACGAAAAAAACGAAATAATTGAAAATTTAAATAATAAAATACATAGGGCAATCGAAAGCGAGAATAAAATAAATGAAGAGAAAGCAAGTATCCTGGAAAGGTTAAATAAAGCCATAGCTGGGATAGACGAGTGTTTGGAAGAAATAAAAAACGAATTGCAAATTGAAGGAGGTCATTGATATAGAGGTTGCCGGAAGGCAATTCCGGATAAATTGCACGGCTGAGGAAAAGAAATTGATATTAGAAGCAGTCAGGAATTTTAATTTAAATTTTGAATACATCAAATCTTCCAAGCCGGCAATAGGATATGAATCGCAAATTTTGATGGCTTCCATCCGTTCGATGGTAGATCTTGTCCGGCATAAGTCAAGTCCGGAAATACCTGCAAGTACCATCGAAAAAATAGATTCCACATTGCAACAGCTTTCTCTTCTTTGAATTTTCTCGCCAAGAAGCCCTTAAAAACTTAAGATTATGGAATGGATTTATTTAATTGTCGGGCTGGTGTTAGGCGCTATTGTTGCATACATAGCCGGGAGAATGATTTTGTTAAAATCGGCAGAAAAAAAAGCTCAATTATTGATAGAAAAAGCAGAAGTAGAGGCCGAAAACATTAAGAAAGAAAAACTAATACAGGCCAAAGAAAAATTTCTTCAAATGAAAGAGGCACACGAAAAAAGTGTGCTTGAAAAGGACAAAAAACTCTCTGAAAGAGAAATTAAAATCAAAGAAAAAGAAAAGGAGATTTCTCAAAAAATTGAAGAAGTAAACAAAAAGTCAAAACAGCTGGAAGAACTGGAGTCAAAATTACAATTGCATTTAGAAGCAGTGCAGATGCAAAAAGAAGAACTGGAAGCACTCCACAAGAAGCAAGTTGAGCAACTTGAGATCATTTCGGGCATGAAAGCCGAGGATGCCCGGAATCAACTCATTGAGGCCTTAAAAGCCGAGGCAAAAACCAAAGCCATGAGTCAGATTCAGGAAATTGTGGAAGAAGCAAAACTTACAGCAAATAAAGAAGCCAAACGCATCGTAATACAAACCATTCAAAGAGTGGCTACCGAGGCCGCCATTGAAAATTCCGTTTCGGTGTTTAACCTTGAATCTGATGAACTTAAAGGCAGAATCATTGGGCGTGAAGGCAGAAACATACGTGCCTTGGAAGCAGCTACCGGTGTTGAAATCATTGTTGACGACACACCCGAAGCCATCATCATTTCTTGTTTTGATCCGGTAAGAAGGGAAGTTGCGCGCCTTGCACTACATCAATTAGTGGCCGATGGCCGCATCCACCCGGCACGTATCGAAGAGGTTGTGGCAAAAGTTCAAAAACAACTTGAAGAAGAAATTATCGAAACCGGCAAACGCACCTGTATTGACCTGGGTATTCATGGATTGCATCCGGAGTTGATTCGTATGGTTGGACGAATGAAATACCGTTCTTCTTATGGACAAAACTTGTTGCAGCACTCACGGGAGGTGGCCAATTTGTGTGCCATCATGGCATCGGAGTTGGGTTTAAATCCAAAAATTGCCAAAAGAGCCGGATTGTTGCATGACATAGGAAAAGTACCCGATGACGAACCGGAATTGCCACATGCAATCCTTGGTATGAAATTAGCCGAAAAATATAACGAAAAACCCGAAGTGTGCAATGCCATAGGAGCACATCACGACGAAATCGAAATGACCACACTGTATGCTCCTATCGTGCAGGTATGCGATGCCATATCGGGAGCACGTCCGGGTGCACGTAGAGAAGTGATGGAACAATACATACAACGGATAAAAGATCTTGAGAATCTTGCTTTGACCTATCCCGGTGTGCAAAAATCTTATGCCATCCAAGCCGGTAGGGAACTTCGCGTGATGGTTGAAAGCGATAAGGTAAGTGATAAAGAAGCCGATGAATTGGCATTTCAAATCGCCCATAAAATAGAAACCGAAATGACTTATCCCGGACAAATAAAAGTTACGGTAATCCGTGAAAAACGTTCTATCGGAATAGCTAAATAACAACGTAGTATAATGAAAATAATTGAAGTAAAAGATACATCGGGACAAAAAAAATTTGTCGAACTTCCTTTTCAATTGTACAAAGGAAATGAATATTGGGTACCTCCCATTAAATCACAGGAATACAATATTTTTCAAGAGAAAACCAATCCGGCGTTAAAGTTCTGTGAAGCCGCTTTTTGGATTGCTACTGATGATCATAATAGAACAATTGGCAGGATTGGCGCTATCAAGCATAATCCCTACAATGAGAAAACGGGTATCCCTTACGTTAGAATAACACGTTTTGAGTGTATTGATGACGAGAAAGTGGCTAAAGCATTATTCGAAACAGTATTTGAATGGGCCTTGAAAAGAAATCTGACAGTTGTGCACGGCCCTTTGGGTTTTACTAATCTTGACTTGCAAGGGTTGTTGATCGAGGGGTTTAATTATTTGCCTCCCATTGCATCTGTGTATCATCATGCATATTATAAAGATTTTTTTGAAAATCAAGGGTTTGAAAAAGAAAATGATTGGGTGGAATTTCGTTTGACATTGGGGGAAGCTGCCGTTAATAAAGCAAACCGTGGTGCAGAATTATTGAAAAAGAGGTTTGGAGTTGAATTAAGAGAATTTTCATCCATCAAAGAAGTATTGCATTACAAAGATCAAATATTTGAAATTCTCAATGATTCTTTTGATGTATTGCCTTATGTGACACCGTTGACAAAAGAATTGATGGAGTTTTACGCCAAAAAATATATTGCCCTGCTCAATCCGGAATATATAAAGATGACTTTCGTGGACGGAGAACCCATAGGATTTCTTATTTCCATGCCAAGTGTTTCAAAAGCAATGCAAAAGGCCAAAGGAAGGTTGTTGCCATTTGGAATTTTTCATATCCTGAAAGCCAAAAAAGGGAAAGGAGTCGATACACTTGATCAAATTCTCACAGGAGTAAAAAAAGATAAACAAAACACGGGTGCCGCCGTGATTATGCAGGCAGCCATGCAAGATACAATGTTGAAAAACGGTTTGAAATACATTGAAACTACAGGTATATTCGAAACCAATACTAACGCCATCAGCAACTGGAAGAATTATGACCATATACAACATCGCCGGCGCAGATGTTATGTGAAAAAAATTTCTTAATATCGCAGGTGAATTAGAATCTGATTTTATTTACGTGAAGAAAGGGAAAGTGCGCATCGGGTGTGGTTTATTTGCCTTGTATTTTAAAACAATACAATCGATTTTGTTTCTTTTTCTTTCTCACTTTGCATTGGGTCAATCGCTTGATTCTCTCCAAAAAAGAATATTGCAATCTCCAAATGACAGTATTCGTGTAATAGAGCAAATACGTTTGCTGGAGTATCTTTCAAATTATGATCCTGCTACGGCATTGCATTTATGTAAAGAATGGCAAGAATATTACAAACAAGAAAAAGAATTAAAACCGGTTTTGAGATTGCAAGCCGAGCAGGCAAAAATTTTATTGCAAACCGATGAATTTTACGAAGGGATAAATTTAGCATATTCTTTGTTTTTAAAGTCAGAATCGTTGGGAGATTATTCTCTTTCTAATTTGGTATCAATAATACTGTCAAAATATTTTGTAGAGGCAGGGAATTATACATCGGCCATTGAATATCTGAAAAAAGCTCATCAATATGCCATGAAAGCCAAGGATACCTCGGCTATAGCTGAAAGTTTGACTGAGCTGGCGAAAGTATATTCTTTGCAAAACAATATCAAAACCGCCGAATTGTCATTTGCCGGCGCACTGCAATATGCTAAAAATAAAAATGATCACGAACTTGAAACAAAAATTTTGATTGAATTTGCTCAATTTTATTTGAATATAAGAAATCTTGAAAAGGCCGGCAAGATCATTGATTCTGCAACGGCATTGGTTGAAAAGAACTTACCGTCAAAATTCCTGCCTTATGTATACCTTATTCATGCAAAATATAATTTTCAAAAGGGCGATGATGAAAATTGTTTTAAGTATATTAAATGGTCATGTGAAAATTTTGAAAAAAATTCCGATATCGCCGGAATGTCTGATTGTCATTTATTGCTGGGAAAATATTACCTTACTATCAAACAATTGAAAAAAGCCAAAGAGGCATATCTGCTTGCATTGAAATATGCAACCTCAATAAATGATCAAAGCAAGAAAATCAAAATTCTGAAAAATCTGGCCGAAATTCATTATTTACAAGGTGATTTTAAAAAAGCTTATGATTATCTAAATGATTTTAATGTTTTGCTTCAAAAAATCAGAAAAATAGAAAATGTGAAGAGAGCCATGGAACTTCAATTCCAACAAGAGATATTAAGAAAAGAGAGAGAATATAAACAATTGAAAGCTTTTACGCATCAACATCAAAAGATGTTGGAGCAACAAAACAAATATCTCAAATCTCAAAAGGTTATTCAATGGTTGTTGTTGGTTTTGTTATTCCTATTTGCAATTTTGATTGTCATTTTGTGGAGTGTGAATCGGTCCCGCCATAAAATCAACCAACAGATACTTGCCAAAAACCGAGAAATAGTAAGACAAAAGGAAAGAGCCGAATGGTTGTTTAAAGAGTTGCATCATCGTGTGAAAAACAATTTTCAACTTATCTTGTCGATAATCCGCTTGAAATTGTCAAAACTTGACAATGATGAAGCAAAAAAAGAACTTGAGGAAATTGCGTCCAAAATACATGCACTTGCATTTATTCACGAACGTTTGTATCAAACCGGAGAAAAACTTACTTTGTCTACAAAAGAGTATATCATTGATTTATGCAATCAATTGTTGCAATTTCACAATCAAAAAGGAAAAAAAATACAATGCATTTTTGACATTGACGAAAATATTGAGTTGCCGGTATCTACTACCATTGCTATTGGTTTGATAATTAACGAAGCAATTACCAATGCTGTGAAATATGCTTTTGAAAATACCCTACAACCTGAAATATCCATTTCACTTAAGAAAAAAGATAAAAATTTGGAACTTACAATCAAGGATAATGGAAAGGGATTTGACACAGGTGCCATTAGAAAAGAATCTTTGGGTTTGGAACTAATTCATACATTGACATTCCAATTAGAAGGCGAGTTGTGGATAGATGGCAGCAATGGTACTACCTTACGTATTTTGATACCTTTAAATGAATAAAGCGGTCCCGAAATCGTTTTTTAAAAACCACAGAGGACACGGAGATTTTATTTTCTGCGTTTTATCGATTGATTTATACTGCAAAATATAAATGTCGGGGATTTGAAAACCTCACCCCGCCCTTGCGGGCCCCCCTCTACTTTGTAAGGAGAGGCGCTTGGGGCGAGGTCTTAACTTCTCAATTGCTATAATTCCTGCCTTCCGGGCAAATTACGTTTCTATAATTTGTAATTGCAGCAAAATCTGATTGTCAGGGATTTGAAACCTCACCCCGCCCTTGCGGGCCCCCCTCTCCTTCTTAAGGAGAGGGGCTTGGGGAGAGGTCTTTTTTTAACTTTTCAATTCTTTAAATCATAGTTTTTACAAGTAGTTTTTTATTTTCTATGTGTTTCTCGTGCTCTCCATGGCGAGTTTTTTAACCAATGAATTACAAAGAAATGAACGGAGGATTTTATAATCCGCTGATAGTCATTAATGAGTCAGAGTTAATTTTCAATTCATTGATCAGTTTTTGGTCGAAACTTATGCTTTCATGGTTAAGATCAAATTGTGTTGATAAATGTTTAAACACATCAAAGAAAAATTCTTGTATTATCATTAATATTGCAAAAACTCTTAGTCAATGAAAAAACTAAAAGTGGGAGATAAAGCTCCGGATTTTAATCTGCCGGGTAGCGACGGCAAGATCTATTCATTAAATGATTTTAGGGGAAAAAAATTGATTTTGTATTTTTATCCTAAAGATATGACCCCCGGATGCACTACGCAGGCTTGTAATTTGAATGAAAATCTCAGCAGGTTGACAAAAGAAGGTTATACAGTAGTGGGAATCAGTCCTGATTCTGTGAAAAGTCATAAAAAGTTCATAGAGAAACATCATCTTGGCTTTTTGCTTTTGTCAGACGAAAACAAAGAGGCAGCAAATGCATACGGAGTTTGGGGGCCAAAGAAATTTATGGGACGCACCTATGAAGGCATACACCGCACGACTTTTATTATAAACGAAGACGGAATTATATCAGATATTATCGACAAACCAAAAGTGAAAGAGCATGCAGAAGAGATTTTGCAGAAAAAATTTTGAACAACCGGAACAAAAAAATTAAAAAGATATCAAACTGCTTTTTTTAGGTAAATTGGTTAATTTTACAACATCAAATTATTTTTACTATGGCTACAGAAGCAAAAGAAGTTAACAAAGAGAAACTCAAGGCGTTGCAACTGACCCTTGATAAATTAGAAAAAACATACGGTAAAGGCACCATCATGCGTTTGGGAGATGATGCCATTGAGAAAGGATTGGATGTGATTCCCACCGGATCGCTTACATTGGATATGGCTTTAGGAGTAGGAGGGTATCCCAAAGGCAGAATTATTGAGATTTTTGGACCTGAATCTTCAGGTAAAACCACACTGGCTATACACGCCATTGCCGAAGCACAAAAACGTGGGGGTATTGCTGCTTTTATCGATGCCGAACATGCTTTTGACAGATTTTATGCCGAAAAACTGGGTGTTGATATCAATAATCTTTTAATATCTCAACCGGACAATGGAGAACAAGCATTGGAAATTGCAGATAATTTAATACGTTCCGGAGCCATAGATATTATCGTAATTGACTCTGTGGCAGCATTAACACCACAAGCAGAAATTGAAGGAGAGATGGGGGATTCTCAAATGGGATTGCAGGCGCGTTTGATGTCAAAAGCATTGCGTAAACTCACTTCTACGATCAACAAAGCCGGTACGGTATGTATTTTTATCAATCAATTGCGAGAAAAAATAGGTGTGATGTTTGGTAATCCCGAAACCACCACAGGAGGAAATGCTCTCAAGTTTTATGCCTCGATAAGAATGGATATACGACGCACCGGGGCTATCAAAGACGGTGAAAATGTTTTGGGTAATCGTACAAAAGTGAAAATTGTGAAAAATAAAGTAGCGCCTCCATTCAAGAGTGCCGAATTTGATATTTTATACGGTGAAGGAATTAGCAAAATCGGTGAGATTATTGATATCGGAATTGAAAAAGGTGTGTTGAAAAAATCCGGTAGTTGGATAAGTTATGGGGATACTAAATTGGGGCAAGGTCGTGAAAATGTCAAACAACTTTTAAAAGATAATCCCGAACTTTTAGAAGAGATAGAAGCTCAAGTCAGACAAGCCATGCAATAAAAAATTGCAACCGGATGAAGGTATATTTTAATGTATTTGCCATAGCGTTTTCGATTTTTTTGTGTGTTTCTTCGTGTCAACCGGATAAAGAAAGAGAGAACCTTCAAACGGCATCGCCACAAACCCAAATCGAAGATTCTGCCTTTTGGCGATAAATCAAAAGCTTCGTGGAGATATTAACAATCCGGAGCTTTATTTTGAGCGTTCATTGCTTTATATGGAGAAAAATGATTTTGAATCGGCTATGGCAGATATTGATAAATCATTGCTTCTTGACAGCTTGTCTCCCAAATACCATATTGCTAAAGCCGAGTTGATATTCCGAAAAGGGGAGGGAGATATCCGGAAAGCTATGCAGGTATTGCAAGATGCTTTAAAAAAAGATATAAAAGATAAGTCGGAAATTTATTTAAAACTGTCGGAGTATTATTTGTTTCTAAGAGAAAACAAAGAGTCGATCAAGATGGCTGATGAGGCCTTAAAAATCAATATGTATCTCGATAAGGCCTATTTTTTTAAGGGTATCAATTTTTTGGAGTTAGGCGATACGGCAAAGGCCGTTTCTTCGTTTCAAACCGCTGTAGAGGTAAATCCGGAAAACTACGATGCATATGTGCAATTGGGAATTTTAAATTTTAAACGAAATCCGGTGCTGGCTGAACAATATTTTAAAAATGCCTTGGATATCAAACCGGGTAGTATAGAAGTAATGTATAACCTTGGTTTGTTATATCAGGATAACTTGAAATTGAACGAGGCACTCAGGATGTATCAACAATTGTCGGAAATGTATCCAAAGTTCCGTGAGTCATATTTCAATATGGGATATATTCACATGGAGAATTTGAATATGTATAATGAGGCTATTAAGTATTTTACTATGGCTATAAAGGCCGATAGTACTTATTATGCCGCATATTACAATCGTGGAAGGTGTTATGAATTATTGGGAGATGTGATAAATGCAGAAAAAGATTTTCGGAAAGCCCTGCAAATTAAGCCCGATTATGACCTGGCGGCCATGGGACTCGGTCGTATTTTGGAGGGCAATGAAAAATACCGTTAATTTTCTTTTTTAAAACCACAGAGAGGTACGGAGATTTTATTGTCTGCGTTTTATCGATTAATATTTGCTGCAAAATATAAATGAAGAGTTTTTGAAAACCTCACCCCGCCCTTATGGGCGCCCCTCTCCTTCTTAAGGAGAGGGGCATGGGGAGAGGTCTTAAATTCTCAATTGCAAAAATGCTTGCCTACCGTGCAAATAGCATTTCTACAATTCTTATTTGCAACAAAATCTGATTGTGCAGGGATTTGAAACCTCACCCCGCCCTTGCGGGACCCCTCTCCTTCGCAAGGAGAGGGGCTTGGGAGAGGTCTTTTTTCACTTTTCAATTCTTTAAATTATAGTTTTTACGTCGTTTTGCGTTTTCCTTAACACTAATAAGAATTGAGAACTTGTAGCAGACAAGAGAGCAGAAAAGCGAAAAAGAAATCAAGAAACCATAAACATTTGCAATAAAAGACAGAGAAAGATATAATAGACGGAATAGAAATGAAAAATTATCATTTAAAAAGAAATGTAGTCCACTACAAAAAATTTATATTTCAGATTAACAATAAATTGACATTCTGAAGTGTCAAGGCCACGAGACACGGAGATTTTCACGGAGAGTTTTTATTTTTCTCCGTGCACTCCGTGGTGAGATTTTTTATTAAAACCACAAAAATCAAGAAGGTGAAAATATTTTAATAACCTAACTTCATTCTTTTTTAGGATCAGATAAATACATCAAAGAAATATAATGTAATTACCTAAGAAGAGTGAAAAAACCGGTTTTGCTTTCTTTTTTCCCATTATACCACTCAATTTCAACAATATAAAAATATGTGCCTTCAGTAGCATCTTTCTTGTCTATAGTGCCGTCCCATTTGCCGTCAATGCCTGTCCATCCTGCAATTTCTTCTCCCCAACGATTAAAAATTTTACATTGCAAATCAACCGCACCAAGGCTTTTTATAGTGAAAAAATCATTATTGCCGTCATTGTTTGGAGTCATCACGTTGGGAATCAAAAGAAATGTTTCGTCGCTAACATAAACAGTATGATAAGCAGTATCGCTACAACCAAAATCGTCATAGGCGATTAGCATGACATTATATTCTTCCGGAGATGTAAATGTATGGATAGGTTGCAATTGATTGGAAATTTCTCCGTCGCCAAAATTCCAAAAATATTGCGTAGAGTTCGTGCTGTTATTATAAAATGTAACATTAAGAGGCAAAGGACCTGAAGGTGGGAGAGGAGTGAAATCTGCATAGACATTTGATTGAGGAATGGTGATATAAGCGGTGTCTTCGCCACATTGGTTTTTTGCAACCAAGTAATATGTTCCACCTTGGTTCACGGCAATCATTTGAGAGGTATCGCCGGTAGACCAATAAAATGATGAACCGCCAACGGCAATTAAATATAATGGTTCACCATTGGGACAAATCACCGGCGGCCCACTGGTATATATCATAGGAGCCGGCTGAGACAGTACTTTGACCGGTACCGTTATGGTGGTTTGTTCGCAACCATTGCCTATGGTAACGGCAAAGGTGCTTTCCCAATAAACTTTTATTGAAGGAGTTTGCAGGCCGGTATTCCAATAATAAAATGTTCCACCGGAAGCAGTCAGAGTAATCGTATCGCCCTGACATATTGTATCGTTGGGAGAGGCGGTAACATTGGCATTTAAAGATGGGGTAACGTTAAGCCATAATGTGTCGGTGATGGTGTCATTGCAACTGTATACCGAAAAATAAATGGCTGTTGGGCTGAGATCATTTGGACTGATGATATAGAGAGTGGTGTCGTTATTTGGTTGAGTAAAGTATCCGTTACCGCCCGACCAGTTCACTCCATACACGGTGCCGGAATAAGTTCCGGTAAGCATTATCGTGTCATTCTTGCAAAACGGAGGCGAACTGTTGATAGAGGCATTGACACTGACAGTATTGACCGGTGCCTGGCAGCCATAATTGACATATGTAGGATTGCCGGGCCAATCAAACGATACCGTTGAACCGTCGGCATTGCTTGCACCGGGTATGCCATTCTGATTGACCAATTGAGACCGGTCGTATGTGACGGTATCGGCACATCCCGGCCCAAAGCTGATGATTAATGTCCGTAATCCTGTGCCATAATTGGCAAAGTGACCGGCATAATTACCGGCACATTGAAAAAGAATGTATACAGTATCGGCAAGATTGGCAAAGCTGTTGCCAACGGTGCAAAAATCGGTAGACGTAATCAAAATGACTTCGGCCCCTGCGGGTAAAATTCCATTGGTAGGTTCCAACAACCATCCGCAAGATTGAATGGTGCTGTTGAGAGCAGCAGTATGGGCAGCGGTGGTTGCGTTTTGACACAGGCCCAACCAGTTGTTGTTCGGCCAATTCACTGTCATGTTGCTTGTGAAAAGAGGATTGGGCCCCACTTTAAACCGGACCATTTCGTTTTTTCCTTCGCAACTGCATGCCGGCGAGGAGGCATTGGTGCAACCTGTACCCGGAACGCAGGCATCTACCAAGATGCTTTCTATCTCAAAACAAGAAGTTGGTGTCTGGGCAAAGACATTCCAAATTTGGAATATTAAAAAACAGATTATTAACAGCCATCTCATCAGTAAAGGTATCAATTAACAAATTTAGGCAAAGTTTCAATAATTTTTGGATCCGTATTTTTTCAAAAAATTAAATTCCGGTTAAGGGCTTGTGAATAAAAAATAGATTTGCAGGTTTAAGATTTGTTTTTGGATATTACATTTCCGTTTTGATAAACGATACGTTTTTTAAGCTTTCCCTTTTCTGTTGTAAATTCTCCATTCTCCATCCCTTACAAAAACAGGCAAACCGTTTTTGTTGAGTTGCTGCGTCATAACATAACGTCCTTCGGCCATCAAATTTCCATTGGGATAATAAAGTTTGCTATAGATGGATTGACCGGTTTCATCAAATTCGTCGTTTTGGGTCAATCTTTCTTTTTTGTCGTAATGTCTCCGGGTTTTTTTAAGATCGTTGATGCAAGTGCCCTCTTCTGACTTTTTGCCATTGGGATAGTAATATACACATTTGCCTGTATGTTGCCCGTCGGTATAATATTTGGTACCAAAAAGGGCGCCATTACGGTAATACCATTTCCATTCACCCGTGCGGTGTCCTTCATTGTCATATTCGCCTTCCATGATAATAGAACCATCGGTATCGAAATACTTCCACCATCCGACGGGAGTTTTTTGTTGGTCGAACAATTGACGGTTCATTTCAAGAATAAATTGACTGTAGGTAGCGCTGTCTTGCAAGAAGGCAAAAAAAGGTTTGTCAATGACTTTGCCTTTGCCTAAATACGTTTCATTGCCATTAGAAGCAGAAATCTCATAATCATATGGTTCGGCTTGCTGTTGGGCTATTAATGTAGAACCCAGGCATACCAGAGTCAATGTGACTAAATTCCGTATGAAATACATAAAATTTTTTTATCAAATTTCGAAAAAAAAAAATGAAATCAGAAAATTCAGATTGAACATTCAAAAAGACATGGGGTTGTTTCTTCTCATAAAAGCAGTAATTGAAAAACGATGGGTATTGGAGGTCAGTACTTCATGATAAAAACGCCCAGAGTCAAAAATTACCCAAGTTCCTAATGAAGGGATGATATCGAGATGATTTGTATCATTTGTGTATAATCTAAGTTGACCGCCTTGGTTGCACGATAGGATATGATCATTGAGATAGAGAATGACGGTAAAAAGACGGTTGTCGCTGTTTTTGAATCGGTCTAAATGTTTTTTATAGAAACTGCCCGGAGCGTAGCAGGCATAAAAACATTCAATGACACCGATGTTTGTAAAGCAAGTACGATTGAGGTATACTGCAAATTCATTGAGAAAATGCAAGTATCGAAGGGCAGAGGAGAATTTTTGGGCATTTTGTTCGATCCAGATGATTTTGTCGGAGCGAACAGACAAGTCGGTAGTGTTTCTGAAAGATTTGCCTATAGAGGCTAGATGGAAAGATCCTTCATCATAGCGTAGCAGAGCTTCGTTTTTAAGGTCGTTGCACAGATCGGTGTCGGGAAAAGAAGAGATGCAAAATCCCTTATCGGCAAGGTCCCGGATAATTTGTTCGAAAAAATCGTGCATAAACGACGAATTTATGCGATTAGCGAGATGCAAAATTGAGATAAAAATTGAAATGAAAATAAAATAGAATATACTTGGTTAGGAAGGCAAAAGTAAGAGGGCATTGTTTTAGAGGAAGTAGGGCTTCTATGCAAGTAATCTCGGCAGTCAATATAATGGCACAAAATTCTTAAACCTTGTTTTAATGGAAGTGGGTCGCCCACCCGTGTGCGGCCGAAGTGTAGCCGGTGTAAAATTTACAGTCTTAATCCTTGTTTTAATGGAAGTGGGTCGCCCACGCGTCGCCTGGAGAAATCGATAAGTGGGATAGTCTTAATCCTTGTTTTAATGGAAGTGGGTCGCCCACAGAATTTCGAGTGTATTGGGCATGAAGTTATAGTCTTAATCCTTGTTTTAATGGAAGTGGGTCGCCCACTGGCAGGGTTGAATTATTTCTGTACTGGACTGTCTTAATCCTTGTTTTAATGGAAGTGGGTCGCCCACAGCGGTGTCTGGGCAAAAGAAAATATACAGTCTTAATCCTTGTTTTAATGGAAGTGGGTCGCCCACAGGATCTGGAAATCCTATAAGTTAAGATAATGGGTCTTAATCCTTGTTTTAATGGAAGTGGGTCGTTAGGCGATACGGCAAAGGCCGTTTCTTCGTTTCAAACCGCTGTAGAGGTAAATCCGGAAAACTACGATGCATATGTGCAATTGGGAATTTTAAATTTTAAACGAAATCCGGTGCTGGCTGAACAATATTTTAAAAATGCCTTGGATATCAAACCGGGTAGTATAGAAGTAATGTATAACCTTGGTTTGTTATATCAGGATAACTTGAAATTGAACGAGGCACTCAGGATGTATCAACAATTGTCGGAAATGTATCCAAAGTTCCGTGAGTCATATTTCAATATGGGATATATTCACATGGAGAATTTGAATATGTATAATGAGGCTATTAAGTATTTTACTATGGCTATAAAGGCCGATAGTACTTATTATGCCGCATATTACAATCGTGGAAGGTGTTATGAATTATTGGGAGATGTGATAAATGCAGAAAAAGATTTTCGGAAAGCCCTGCAAATTAAGCCCGATTATGACCTGGCGGCCATGGGACTCGGTCGTATTTTGGAGGGCAATGAAAAATACCGTTAATTTTCTTTTTTAAAACCACAGAGAGGTACGGAGATTTTATTGTCTGCGTTTTATCGATTAATATTTGCTGCAAAATATAAATGAAGAGTTTTTGAAAACCTCACCCCGCCCTTATGGGCGCCCCTCTCCTTCTTAAGGAGAGGGGCATGGGGAGAGGTCTTAAATTCTCAATTGCAAAAATGCTTGCCTACCGTGCAAATAGCATTTCTACAATTCTTATTTGCAACAAAATCTGATTGTCAGGGATTTGAAACCTCACCCCGCCCTTGCGGGACCCCTCTCCTTCGCAAGGAGAGGGGCTTGGGAGCGGTCTTTTTTCGCTTTTCAATTCTTTAAATTATAGTTTTTACGTCATTTTGCGTTTTCCTTAACACTAATAAGAATTGAGAACTTGTAGCAGACAAGAGAGCAGAAAAGCGAAAAAGAAATCAAGAAACCATAAACATTTGCAATAAAAGACAGAGAAAGATATAATAGACGGAATAGAAATGAAAAATTATCATTTAAAAAGAAATGTAGTCCACTACAAAAAATTTATATTTCAGATTATCAATAAATTGACATTCTGAAGTGTCAAGGCCACGAGACACGGAGATTTTCACGGAGAGTTTTTATTTTTCTCCGTGCACTCCGTGGTGAGATTTTTTATTAAAACCACAAAAATCAAGAAGGTGAAAATATTTTAATAACCTAACTTCATTCTTTTTTAGGATCAGATAAATACATCAAAGAAATATAATGTAATTACCTAAGAAGAGTGAAAAAACCGGTTTTGCTTTCTTTTTTCCCATTATACCACTCAATTTCAACAATATAAAAATATGTGCCTTCAGTAGCATCTTTCTTGTCTATAGTGCCGTCCCATTTACCGTCAATGCCTGTCCATCCTGCAATTTCTTCTCCCCAACGATTAAAAATTTTACATTGCAAATCAACCGCACCAAGGCTTTTTATAGTGAAAAAATCATTATTGCCGTCATTGTTTGGAGTCATCACGTTGGGAATCAAAAGAAATGTTTCGTCGCTAACATAAACAGTATGATAAGCAGTATCGCTACAACCAAAATCGTCATAGGCGATTAGCATGACATTATATTCTTCCGGAGATGTAAATGTATGGATAGGTTGCAATTGATTGGAAATTTCTCCGTCGCCAAAATTCCAAAAATATTGCGTAGAGTTCGTGCTGTTATTATAAAATGTAACATTAAGAGGCAAAGGACCTGAAGGTGGGAGAGGAGTGAAATCTGCATAGACATTTGATTGAGGAATGGTGATATAAGCGGTGTCTTCGCCACATTGGTTTTTTGCAACCAAGTAATATGTTCCACCTTGGTTCACGGCAATCATTTGAGAGGTATCGCCGGTAGACCAATAAAATGATGAACCGCCAACGGCAATTAAATATAATGGTTCACCATTGGGACAAATCACCGGCGGCCCACTGGTATATATCATAGGAGCCGGCTGAGACAGTACTTTGACCGGTACCGTTATGGTGGTTTGTTCGCAACCATTGCCTATGGTAACGGCAAAGGTGCTTTCCCAATAAACTTTTATTGAAGGAGTTTGCAGGCCGGTATTCCAATAATAAAATGTTCCACCGGAAGCAGTCAGAGTAATCGTATCGCCCTGACATATTGTATCGTTGGGAGAGGCGGTAACATTGGCATTTAAAGATGGGGTAACGTTAAGCCATAATGTGTCGGTGATGGTGTCATTGCAACTGTATACCGAAAAATAAATGGCTGTTGGGCTGATATCATTTGGACTGATGATATAGAGAGTGGTGTCGTTATTTGGTTGAGTAAAGTATCCGTTACCGCCCGACCAGTTCACTCCATACACGGTGCCGGAATAAGTTCCGGTAAGCATTATCGTGTCATTCTTGCAAAACGGAGGCGAACTGTTGATAGAGGCATTGACACTGACAGTATTGACCGGTGCCTGGCAGCCATAATTGACATATGTAGGATTGCCGGGCCAATCAAACGATACCGTTGAACCGTCGGCATTGCTTGCACCGGGTATGCCATTCTGATTGACCAATTGAGACCGGTCGTATGTGACGGTATCGGCACATCCCGGCCCAAAGCTGATGATTAATGTCCGTAATCCTGTGCCATAATTGGCAAAGTGTCCGGCATAATTACCGGCACATTGAAAAAGAATGTATACAGTATCGGCAAGATTGGCAAAGCTGTTGCCAACGGTGCAAAAATCGGTAGACGTAATCAAAATGACTTCGGCCCCTGCGGGTAAAATTCCATTGGTAGGTTCCAACAACCATCCGCAAGATTGAATGGTGCTGTTGAGAGCAGCAGTATGGGCAGCGGTGGTTGCGTTTTGACACAGGCCCAACCAGTTGTTGTTCGGCCAATTCACTGTCATGTTGCTTGTGAAAAGAGGATTGGGCCCCACTTTAAACCGGACCATTTCGTTTTTTCCTTCGCAACTGCATGCCGGCGAGGAGGCATTGGTGCAACCTGTACCCGGAACGCAGGCATCTACCAAGATGCTTTCTATCTCAAAACAAGAAGTTGGTGTCTGGGCAAAGACATTCCAAATTTGGAATATTAAAAAACAGATTATTAACAGCCATCTCATCAGTAAAGGTATCAATTAACAAATTTAGGCAAAGTTTCAATAATTTTTGGATCCGTATTTTTTCAAAAAATTAAATTCCGGTTAAGGGCTTGTGAATAAAAAATAGATTTGCAGGTTTAAGATTTGTTTTTGGATATTACATTTCCGTTTTGATAAACGATACGTTTTTTAAGCTTTCCCTTTTCTGTTGTAAATTCTCCATTCTCCATCCCTTACAAAAACAGGCAAACCGTTTTTGTTGAGTTGCTGCGTCATAACATAACGTCCTTCGGCCATCAAATTTCCATTGGGATAATAAAGTTTGCTATAGATGGATTGACCGGTTTCATCAAATTCGTCGTTTTGGGTCAATCTTTCTTTTTTGTCGTAATGTCTCCGGGTTTTTTTAAGATCGTTGATGCAAGTGCCCTCTTCTGACTTTTTGCCATTGGGATAGTAATATACACATTTGCCTGTATGTTGCCCGTCGGTATAATATTTGGTACCAAAAAGGGCGCCATTACGGTAATACCATTTCCATTCACCCGTGCGGTGTCCTTCATTGTCATATTCGCCTTCCATGATAATAGAACCATCGGTATCGAAATACTTCCACCATCCGACGGGAGTTTTTTGTTGGTCGAACAATTGACGGTTCATTTCAAGAATAAATTGACTGTAGGTAGCGCTGTCTTGCAAGAAGGCAAAAAAAGGTTTGTCAATGACTTTGCCTTTGCCTAAATACGTTTCATTGCCATTAGAAGCAGAAATCTCATAATCATATGGTTCGGCTTGCTGTTGGGCTATTAATGTAGAACCCAGGCATACCAGAGTCAATGTGACTAAATTCCGTATGAAATACATAAAATTTTTTTATCAAATTTCGAAAAAAAAAAATGAAATCAGAAAATTCAGATTGAACATTCAAAAAGACATGGGGTTGTTTCTTCTCATAAAAGCAGTAATTGAAAAACGATGGGTATTGGAGGTCAGTACTTCATGATAAAAACGCCCAGAGTCAAAAATTACCCAAGTTCCTAATGAAGGGATGATATCGAGATGATTTGTATCATTTGTGTATAATCTAAGTTGACCGCCTTGGTTGCACGATAGGATATGATCATTGAGATAGAGAATGACGGTAAAAAGACGGTTGTCGCTGTTTTTGAATCGGTCTAAATGTTTTTTATAGAAACTGCCCGGAGCGTAGCAGGCATAAAAACATTCAATGACACCGATGTTTGTAAAGCAAGTACGATTGAGGTATACTGCAAATTCATTGAGAAAATGCAAGTATCGAAGGGCAGAGGAGAATTTTTGGGCATTTTGTTCGATCCAGATGATTTTGTCGGAGCGAACAGACAAGTCGGTAGTGTTTCTGAAAGATTTGCCTATAGAGGCTAGATGGAAAGATCCTTCATCATAGCGTAGCAGAGCTTCGTTTTTAAGGTCGTTGCACAGATCGGTGTCGGGAAAAGAAGAGATGCAAAATCCCTTATCGGCAAGGTCCCGGATAATTTGTTCGAAAAAATCGTGCATAAACGACGAATTTATGCGATTAGCGAGATGCAAAATTGAGATAAAAATTGAAATGAAAATAAAATAG